>NZ_JBQKCH010000010.1:0-103327 GCF_052122455.1 Acidaminococcus sp. HCP3S3_G9_1
GATTTTTTTAAGCCCACAAAAGGGGGCTTGGGTAAGTGCACCCTTTTGCAAAGATCCATAGCAACTGAAATTTATTTTAAAATTGGCTTGACTTTATATAGTTGGTCTACGGCGTCAGGGTCGGAGGGGGGGGGACAACGGGTTTCATCGAAGGGTCGGCTGGAATCGGGGTGGGGCACAACGGTCAGGGAAACGGATCCTTTGACAACCCCGTTCCCAGGATCGCCGCAGTGATCCCCTGACCCCAACGCTGTAGGGGCTTGCCGAAGGCGAGCCCATCCCGGCCGCCCAGAGGGCCATAGGTCCAAAGCCGGATGCCCGGCATCCGGCCACCATCGGCCGCTGACCGCTGACAGGGCTGCTGCAGCGCAGCAGCCCCTACTTCCTCAGCCTCCGCTCCTCTTCCAGATCCAGGTTGGGCTGGGTGAAGCCTCTGCCGAACACGTTGTTGGCGTCCTGGATGGTTACGAAGGCCATAGGGTCCACTTCTTTGATGATGGTTTCCAGGTGGGCCAGCTGGGTGAGCTTCACCACCACCAGGATCACCTGGAGGGGCCGGCGGGTGTAGCCCCCTTCTCCGTGGAGGATGGTGACCCCCCGGTTCACTTCGTCCATGATCCGCCGGCTGATCTCTTCCGCGTGGGTGGACACGATGATTACCTGTTTTTTGTAGTCGAAGCCCACCATGAACAGGTTGGTGGCCTTGAAGGTAATAAAGAACAGCACCAGGCTGTAGAGCACCGGGGTGAGCCCCAGGAACACCACGGCGGCCAGCATGACGCAGCAGTCGAAGAGAAAGTTGGTGGTGCTTACGGAAATGTTGTAGTATTTTTTGGTAAGGAAGCCCAGGATGTCCACTCCGCCGGTGGAGGCTTCGGACCGGTACACCAGGGCTCCGCCCAGGCCGCCCAGGGCGCCCCCGGCCATGCAGCACAGGAGCTTGTCCGGGATGTTCACGTAGGCCTGGACAAAAGCGGTGCCGTCCAGGGCCAGGGAGAACAGCACGGTGCCGATGACGCTGTCGATGAAGAACTGGCGGCTCATGTATTTCCAGGCTATGTAGAACAGGGGGATGTTGAAGATCAGGCTGGTGATCCCCGGGGGCCAGCCGGTCAGGTAGTACAGGATGATGGATACCCCGGAGATGCCGCCGGACAGGAAATGGTGCTGGACGAAGAAGGCGTTGATGGAAAGGGCCATCAGCAGGCATCCCAGGGCAGTGATGCAGTAGCGGATGATGTTTTTTTTCAATGGCAGGACCTCCTTTGGGGGCTGGCAGGGCAGCCCCGGTGTATGGGGAAAAGCGGCAGGGCCGCTTTGCAGTTTCACGCTGATGGAGAAAATTTGCAGGCAAAATTTTTTGAAGGGAGACGCAGCCCGGTGGGCTGCTAACCCACCACCATTGCGCAGGCGCAACGGTCCCCCGCCCTTGAAAAGGGCGGATATAGAATGGACAACGGGCGGGCCGGACGTCTCACGTTGATGGAAACCATTTGCCGGGGGCAAATGGATATGGGATTACAGTCTCTAGTCACTAGCCGATGGAAGGAACTCGCAAGGCGGGTTCCTGGAAATATAGGAAAACCGGCGGCCGGGAAGGGCGTGCCTGCGGCGCGCCCCTACGGCGTCAGGGTCGGAGGGTGGGGGACAACGGGGTTCATCGAAGGGTTGCCTGGCTGGGATCCCCGGATCGCCGTGATGATCCTCTGACCCCAACGTTGTAGGGGCTCCCCGCAGGGGAGCCCTTCCCGGCCGCCCAGAGGGCCAATCCATTCAAAGCCGGATGCCGGGGGCATCCGGCCACCACCGGCCGCTGACCGCTGACAGAGGCGCCCCCCAGGCTTCTTCCCCCATTGTACCATTTTCCCCATATTTCCGACAGCCGGTGACTGAAAATTATAATTAAAGAACGTTCGTGAAAAATTTTTGAAAAAATGTTCATAAAAACCCCTGTCAACTCTTGCGGCAAATGGGTTTTCACGGTACAATAAATGAATACAGAATACACAATCATTTTTGCGGGGGGGACTTCTCCTGATGGACAAAGGAGCAAACCATGGAGCGGAAGGCATACGGTAAAATCAATCTGGGGCTCAGCGTGCTGGGCCGCCGTCCTGACGGCTATCATCAGGTGGACATGATCATGCAGTCCATTTCCCTGGCGGACACTGTTTCCTTTGCCCCAGGGGAGGGACTGTCTCTTGTCTGCGACAACCCGGACCTGCCCTGTGACGGCAGCAACCTGATGGTGAAGGCGGCCCGGGCGTTCAGCGCAAAAACCGGTCTGGCCGTCAACTGGCACCTGGCCTGCACCAAAAGGATCTTCCTGGCGGCAGGGCTGGCCGGGGGCAGTACGGACGCAGCGGCGGTGCTCCGGGGGCTCAATGACCTTTGCGGGCAGCCTCTGGACCGGCAGGCCCTGGAGGAACTGGCGGCCAGCATCGGCAGCGACGTTCCTTTCTGTCTGTACGGAGGCACCCAGAGGGCCCGGGGACGGGGGGAAAAAATGACCGTCCTGCCCCCGGTGCCCCGGCTGGATCTGGTCCTGGCCAAACCCCGGAACCTGGGGGTATCCACCGCCTGGGTCTACGGGGAAATGGACCGGACCCCCGGCCGGGTGCCCCTGGATATCCGGGGACTGGAAAATGCCATCCGCCAGGGGAACCGGCAGGGGATCCTGGACAGGATGGGCAACGACCTGGAACGGGTGACGGTGAACCGGTATCCGGTGCTCCAGGAGCTGAAACAGGAACTGACGGCCCTGGGGGCGGAAAAGGCCCTGATGAGCGGCAGCGGCCCTACGGTGTTCGGGATCTTCCCGGACCGGCAGGCGGCGGCCCGGGCGGCAGAATACCTGGCAGGGAGACAGCAGGATATACAACTTGAAGTGGCACATACGGTTGAGGAGGCATAGTTTATTATGGTGCGGCAATTGAAACAGATTCCTTTGGACAATTACAGACCCCTGCGGGATGTGGTGGTGGACAACATCCGCCAGGCCATCATCAGCGGACAGTTCCCGGCAGGGATGCGGCTGATGGAACTTCAGCTGGCGGAAGAGATGGGGGTCAGCCGGACCCCGGTACGGGAAGCCATCCGGAAAATGGAACTGGAGGGCCTGGTGGTGATGATCCCCCGGCGGGGCGCCTATGTGGCGGACATTTCCATCAAGGACATCAACGAAGTGTACGAGATCCGTACGGCCCTGGACGTTCTGGCAGCGGGACTGGCGGCGGAACGGATCGGGGATGACGAGATCAAGGAGATGAAGACCCTGCTGGATGCGGACAAGCCTCTGGTGGCGGCCAAAGATTATCCCCGGATCATCGAAAACGATACGGCGTTCCATGATGTGATCTACAAGGCCAGCCGGAACCGCCGGTGCATGAACATCATCAGCAACCTGCGGGAACAGATCACCGCCATCCGGGGCCGGTCCATGCCTTACCCCGGCCGTCTGGACGATATGATCAAGGAACACCAGGCCATTTATGACGCCATTGCCCAGCGCAGTGTGGACAAGGCCCAGAAGGCGGTGCGGACCCATATGGAAAACGCGGAACGGACCCTGCTGAAGGTCATCGAAGCCAAGGAAAAGGAACACGCTGACCAGAAGGCAGGGAACAAGAAGGAGGGGAATGCATAATGGCACGGATCAAACGACTGGAACGTATTGTGGCACTGACCAAAGAACTGAACGATCATCCTTTTCAGCTGTTTCCTTTCAGCTATTTCTGTGAAAAATTCGCCGTGGCCAAAAGCACCCTCAGCGAAGATGTCCAGACTGTCCGGAACGGGCTGTCCACCTACGATCTGGGAATCATCGAAACCGTGGCGGGAGCCAGCGGGGGGGTCCGGTTCATTCCCTATCATTCTCCTGAAGCGGACAACGAATTCCTCTGGACCCTGGCCAAACGGCTCAACGACCCTGCCCGGCTGCTTCCAGGGGGAATGATCTACATGAACGACCTGCTGTTCGATCCCCAGATTTCCTTCCGGCTGGGGGAAATCATCATGCAGCGGACCCTGGAACTCCAGCCGGACTACATTATGACTGTGGAAGCCAAGGGGATCTCCCTGGCCCTGGCCACTGCCCGTGCCTTCAACATCCCTATGGTGATGGCCCGGAAGGAAGCCCGGATCACTGAAGGCCCGGCGGTTTCCATCAGCTATGTGAGCGGCTCCAGCAAGAAGATCCAGACCATGAGCCTGCCCCGGAAGGCCCTGGCCCCCAAGAGCCGGGTACTGGTGGTGGACGACTTCATGCGGGCGGGGGGCACCGCCCGGGGCATGCAGGAACTGGCGGAAGAAGTGGGGGCCGAAGTGGTGGGCACCTACCTGTTCATTGCCAGCCGGGAGCCGGAAAAGAAGATCGTCAGCGAATATGCGTCCCTGATGACCCTGAAAGGGGTGGATGACGAGACGAAAGCCATCGACATCGTCCCGGAAATGCTGTAACAGATCCATCATATTTTGCCGTACCCAATACCCAAAAAAGGAGAGATTCCCATGACAGACACAACCATCACCCTGGAAACCATCCGGGCTGCCCAGGAGCGGCTGGAAAAGCTGGTCCACAAAACCCCGCTGGAACACAACCATACCTTCAGCACCATCAGTGAGCGGGACGTGTTCCTGAAGCTGGAAAACCTCCAGCGCACCGGGTCCTTCAAGGTCCGGGGGGCTTCCAACTGCATCATGACCCTCAGCGAGGAACAGAAGGCCAAGGGGATCATCGCCGCTTCTGCCGGGAACCATGCCCAGGGGGTGGCCCTGGGGAGCCGGATGGCCCACTGCAAATCCACGGTGGTGATGCCGGAAGGGGCGCCTCTGGCCAAGGCGGAAGCCACCAAAGGCTACGGGGCGGACGTGGTGCTTTACGGGAAGACCTTCGACGAATCCCTGGCCAAGGCCCAGGAGATCCAGAAGGAAACCGGCGCCTATTTTGTCCATCCCTATGACGACCCGGCGGTGATCGCCGGCCAGGGGACCATCGGCCTGGAGATCCTGGAACAGAATCCCTACATCGAAAGCATCGTGGTGCCGGTAGGGGGCGGGGGCCTTCTGGCCGGGATCGCCGCGGCAGTGAAGCAGGTGAACCCCAAGGTGAAGGTGTACGGGGTCCAGACGGAACAGGCTCCGGCCATGTACCTGTGCAAAAAGGAAAACAAATGGGTGACCCACGGGGTGGGCAAGACCATCGCCGACGGGATCGCCGTAGGGATCCCCGGGAAGCTCACCTGGGACCTGATCAACAAATATGTGGACGACATGCTGCTGGTGAACGAAGAGGACATCTGTGCCGCCATGCTGCTGATGCTGGAACGGGGCAAGATGGTGGTGGAAGGAGCCGGGGCAGCGCCTCTGGCAGCCCTGCTGCACCACATCGTCCCGGGCAGCGACCGGGCGGCAGCGGTGATCAGCGGCGGGAACATCGACGTGAACACCATTTCCCAGATCATCGAACGGGGGCTGGTGCGCACCGGCCGGCGGGTCCGGATGGTCACCTGGATGGTGGACCGGCCGGGGGAACTGCTGAAGTTCGTCAGCTATCTGGAAGAAATGAAAATCAACATCCTCTACATCAACCACGACCGGGCAGACCGGTCCGTGCCCCTGGGGGTGACCCGGGTGGAACTGGATGTGGAGACCCGGAACGCGCAGCATTCCAAAGAAGTGGCGGATACCCTGCGCAAGGCGGGCTACAAAATTGAACTGCGGTAATTTTTAGGAGGCAAGGAAGAATGGCAGATTTGGCGGCAATTATCCTGGCGGCAGGGAAGGGGACCCGGATGAAATCCAAGCTCCCCAAGGTCCTGCATAAACTGAGCGGCAAGCCCATGCTGGAACATGTGCTGGACGCAGCGGACGAAGCAGGGGCGGACGATAAAATCGTGATCGTGGGCTTCGGTTCCGAACAGGTGACGGAATTTTTGGGGACCCGGGCCCGGGTGGCAGTCCAGGAAGAACAGCTGGGCACCGGCCATGCGGTGCTCCAGGCCCGGGACCTGCTGGGAGATGCAAAAGGGACGGCGCTGATCCTCTGCGGGGATACGCCACTCCTGGAAGGGGAAGAACTGAAGAAGTTCTATGAAACCCACCTGAAAAACGGCGCCGGGGTCAGCGTGCTTACGGCGGAAGCTCCGGATCCTTTCGGCTACGGACGGATCCTCCGGGACGATGCCGGCCAGGTGACCGGGATCGTGGAAGAAAAGGACGCCACCCCGGAACAGCGGAAGATCCGGGAAATCAACACCGGGATCTACTGTGTGGAACTGCCCCTGCTGTTCGACCTTCTGGTGAACCTGAAGAACGACAATGCCCAGGGGGAATACTACCTGACGGACATCCTGGCGGAATGCCTGAAACGGGGCCGCTCGGTGGCCGGGATCAAAACCGGGGATTTCGACATGGTTATGGGGATCAACTCCCGGCGGCAGCTGGCGGTGGCCCAGAAGGTGATGAATGAACGGATCCTGGGGAAACTGATGGACAGCGGGGTCACGGTGATGGATCCTGCCAGCACCTTTGTGGAAAAATCCGTGAAGGTGGGCCGGGATACGGTGCTCTATCCCTTCACCTGGCTGGAAGGGGAAACGGAGATCGGGGAAGACTGCGAAGTGGGACCCCAGGTCCGGTTCACCAATGTGAAAGTGGGGAATGGCACCCATATCCAGTTCGCCTACGCCCATGACTGCCAGGTGGGCAATGGGGTCCATATGGGGCCCTACGACCATCTGCGGCCCAACACGGTGATCGGGGACAAGGTGAAGATGGGGAACTTCGTGGAAGTGAAGAACTCCAATGTGGGAGTGGGCACCAAGCTGCCCCATCTCCAGTATATCGGGGACAGCGACATCGGCAGCGGGGTGAACATGGGCTGCGGCACCATTACCGTGAACTACGACGGGAAGGTGAAGCACCGGACGGTGATCGAGGACGACGCCTTTGTAGGCTGCAACAGCAACCTGGTGGCCCCGGTGACCATCGGCAAAGGCAGCTACATCGCCGCCGGCTCCACCATTACCAAGGATGTGCCGGAAAACGCCCTGGGGGTAGCCCGGGGGAAACAGGTAAACATCCCCGGCTGGGCGGAGAAGTACCGGAATAAGAAATAAAAAAGGGGCCTTGGGCCCCTTTTTTGGCCGCGGCCAAAAATGAGAGGCTGTTGCCTCTCATTTTTTTCCCTTGCCACAAACCTCAATGAGTTGTATACTTTTTAATAGAATTACATTATAAAGCAGTGGGGGTATTGATTGTATGTTGGGTGATAAAACAGGCGAAGACATGGCGATTTTCTCCGGGAACGCCAACCCTGATCTGGCACGTGAAATCGCTGCCTATCTGGGAACTACGGTTGGGGACGCGGTGATCAACCGGTTCAACAACGGAGAAGTCCAGGTCATGATCAATGAAAGTGTCCGGGGCAAGGATGTATTTGTGATCCAGCCCACCTGCGGACCGGCTGTCAACGACAACGTGATGGAACTGCTGATCATGTGCGACGCCTTCAAGAGAGCCAGCGCACGGCACATTACCGCAGTGGTTCCCTTCTACGGCTATGCCCGTCAGGACAGAAAGGCCCGGGGCCGGGAACCCATCACTGCCAAACTGATGGCGGACCTGATGACCGTTTCCGGGATCACCCGTCTGGTGACGGTGGATCTCCATGCAGCCCAGATCCAGGGCTTCTTTGACATTCCTGTGGACCATATGCCCGGGGGCCCGATCCTGGCAGACTATGTGAAGGAAAAAGGCTTTGCACCGGAAGACATGGTGGTGATTTCTCCGGACCTGGGCGGGGTAAGCCGTGCCCGGAACATTGCCAACCGTCTGGAATGCGGCCTGGCCATCATCGACAAGAGACGGCCGGAACCTGGTGTGGCGGAAGTCATGAACCTGATCGGCAATGTGGAAGGCAAGATCTGCATCATGGTGGATGACATTGTGGATACCGCCGGCTCCCTGTGCGAAGGGGCCAAGGCTCTGAAGAAATTCGGCGCCAAGGACATCTACGCCTGCGTAACCCATCCCATCCTGACGGATCCGGCACTGAGTCGTATTGCCCAGTCCGAAATCAAGGAACTGATCGTGACCAACACGATTCCTCTGCCGCCCAACAAAAAGCATCCGAAGATTACCCAGCTTTCTGTGGCTCCGATCCTGGCAGAGACCATCCTGCGGATTTACAACCAGCTGTCCATCAGCCAGCTGTTTGAAATTTAAAGGGTAAAAGGGTGCTGCGGTGCAGCACCCTTTTTGCGTTTATAGGAGAATCTTATGAAACTAGTTGTTGCCCTGGGGAACATCGGGCGGGAATATGCCGGGACCCGGCACAATATCGGGTTCATGACCGCGGACATCCTGGCCAGCAGGTGGGGGGACACGGACGCCTGGCGGAAGGCGGACAATGCCGCTTACCTGGAAAAACGGATGCCGGAAAAATGCTGGGTGATCAAACCCACCACCTACATGAACAACAGCGGGGCGGCAGTGGCGGATTTTGCCAACTTTTACCACATCCCCCCGGAAGACGTGCTGGTGATCCAGGACGACATGGACCTGCCGGTGGGGACCCTGCGGATCCGCCGGAAAGGGTCTTCCGGAGGCCACAACGGCCTGAAATCCATTGAACGGGCCCTGGGGAGCCAGGCCTATCCCCGGATCAAGGTGGGCATCGGCCACCCGGTCCACCAGGAACAGGCGGTGATCAGCCACGTGCTCCATCCCTTCCAGGGAGAGGACAAGGAAAAGATCCAGGACGCCCTGGAACAGGCCGCCGATGCGGTGGAAGCCTGGATGCAGGGAGCCGACGTGGGAGAACTGATGCAGCGGTTCAACAAAAAAGCACCCAAAAAGGCCGCCCATGAAGAAACAAAGGAGAATGCCCAATGATGAAAGTCCGTAAAGCCGTGATCCCGGCTGCCGGGTTCGGTACCCGGTTCCTGCCGGAAACCAAAGCCATGCCCAAGGAAATGCTGCCCATTGTGGACAAACCCACCATCCAGTACATTGTGGAAGAAATCCTCCACAGCGGCATCGAACAGATCCTGATCATCTCCGGCCATGCCAAACGGGCCATCGAGGACCATTTCGACAGCTCTCCGGAACTGGAAGAGCACCTGTACGAAAGCGGGAAGATGGAACTGCTGAAGCAGGTCCGGGCCATTTCCAGCATCAAGATCCACTATGTGCGGCAGAAATACCAGCGGGGCCTGGGGGATGCCATCCTCTGTGCCAAGGATTTCATCGACGGGGAACCCTTCGGTGTGATCCTGGGGGATGATGTGGTGTACAACGGCAGCGGTGAACCGGCCCTGAAGCAGCTCATGGACCAGTATGACAAAACCGGGGGCACGGTGATCGGCTGCCAGGTGGTAAAGCCGGAACAGGTGTCCGCCTACGGGATCATCGACGGGGAGGAAACCGACGACCACAACCTGCTGAAGGTGAAGGACATGGTGGAAAAACCCAGCGTGGAAGAGGCTCCCAGCCGGTTTGCCGCCCTGGGACGATACGTGATCACCCCGGATGTGTTCGATGTACTGGAACAGACCCGGCCCGGGAAGGGTGGGGAAATCCAGCTCACCGACGCCCTCCGGGTGATGGCTCACAACGAAAGCGTCTATGCCTACAATTTCGAAGGGAAACGGTACGACACCGGTGACAAGCTGGGCTACCTGAAAGCCACCGTGGAATTCGCTCTGCGGAGACAGGACCTGGGCCCGGCGTTCAAGGCCTATCTGAAGGAACTGACGGAGAAAATGGAATAGGGCTGTCAATGGTCAATTGTCAATGGCCAAAGGAAAGAACCCGCCTTTGGGGGCGGGTTCTTTTTTATGGAAGGAACCCCCGGGGCGGGTTCCTGGAAATATAGGAAAACCGGCGGCCACGGAAGGGCGTGCCTGTGGCGCGCCCCTTCCCTTTTCCCCACCCATATGGTATACTATACCCATCAAATGTACTTTGTAAAATAACAGTTAAGGGGATGAATATCATGACGGAACGGAATTTTTATCAGGCGGTGGCTCATCGGCGGACCAATTATGCCCTGGGACGGAACATCCCGGTAGCGGAGGACACCATCATCGACACGGTGGAAAAGGTGACCCGGGAGGTGCCTTCGGCCTTCAACATGCAGAGCGGCCGGGTGATCGTGGCCCTGGGGAAGTACCATGACAAGGTGTGGGACATTGTGATGGAAACCCTGCGGAAAATCGTGCCGGCGGAGAAATTCGCCCCTACGGAAGCCAAGGTGAAGGGGTTCGCCGCTGCCTATGGCACCCTGCTGTATTTTGAGGAAACGGACACGGTGAAAAAGCTCCAGGAACAGTTCCCGGGGTACGCGGCCAACTTCCCGGTATGGGCCAGCCAGGGGAACGGAATGCTCCAGTTCGCCCTGTGGACGGCTCTCACGGACCTGGGGCTGGGGGTGAATATCCAGCACTACAACCCGATCATCGACGATGCCATCAAGGCGGCCTTCGAAGTGCCGGACAGCTGGACCCTGGTGGCCCAGATGCCCTTCGGGGAACCCACCGCCGATCCCAAACCCATCGAGAAACTGGATGTGAAGGAACGGGTGTGGGTGAAGAAATAAGAACAGCAACTCGGTCAACGGTCAAAGGAAAGAACCCGCCTTTTGGGGGCGGGTTCTTTTTTATGGAAGGAACCCCCAGGGCGGGTTCCTGGAAATATAGGAAAACCGGCGGCCACGGAAGGGCGTGCCTTTGGCGCGCCCCTACGGCGTCAGGGTCGGAGGGTAGGGAAACAACGGGTTTCATCGAAGGACCGTCTGGCGGGGATCATCGTGATGAACCTTTGACCCCAACGTGGTAGGGGCTTACCGCAGGCGAGCCCGTCCCGGCCGCCCATATCTATTGGGGCACCAGGGCACCATCCCGGTGTGCTGTCTATCCGCCCTTTTCAAGGGCGGGGGACCAGCCGTCAGGCTGGTGGTGGGTTAGCAGCCCCCGGGCTGCGTTTCCGTTCAAAGCCAGATGCCAGGGCATCTGGCCTCCACCTGCCGCTGACCGCGACCAAAGGGGCTGCCCATTCAGCAGCCCCTTTCCTGTATAGTCACATGTATCTTTTCATGGTATAATGGAATTGTAAACTGACAATTTGGCTCACCATTCTACCCAACAGCGGATGATGACAATGCCTGTAAGGGAGTGTATGCTATGGACGAAGACAGGATGGGGTTGGATCTGTTCCGGGACGTACCGGTTGCCTATGCGGTGTTCCAGATGATCCCCAATGAGGGGGGATCTGGAGCCATGGATGCCCGGTATGTCTATGTGAACCAGCTGTACTGCACCATTGCGGGCCGCGCCCCCAAGGATCTTTTGGGACACCGGTTCTTTGAGGTGTATCCCCAGGGGAATCCGCTGTGGATGGAATGCTGCTACAAGGCAGTGTCGGAACGGGTGGAAATCCACAGCAGCCTCTATGAAGAGGCCATCGGCCACTGGCTGGATTTTGCCGTAAAGCCCCTGGAGAACCATCCAGGATGGGTGGCCTTTGTGTTCATGGTTGCCGACCGGGAACGGGAAGAGGGCCACGCCATGCGCCGGGGAAAGATGACCGATGACGTGATCCTCCAGATTTCCCGGATCCTCAACGGAGAGGAAGGGTATGAGGCTTCCATGGACCACGCCCTGGAAGCCCTGGGAGAAATGATCCACCCGGACCGGCTGTATGTGCTGGAAACCGACGGGAAAACCGTCTCCAACACCTTTGAATGGTGCGCCCCGGGAATTGAACCGGAAATCCAGACCCTGCAGAACAAGGATTATCAGCTGTACATGGGAGGCTGGAGCCAGTTCCTGGAAAGTTCCACCTGTGTGCTGATTGAAGACATCGAACTGCTGCGGGAAGATGATCCGGTGGACTACGAGAACCTGAAGCGGCAGAACATCCAGCGGCTGATCGCTGCGCCCTTTTACCTGCAGGGACAGATCGTGGGCTTTTTGGGAGCGGACAATTACGAGGTAAATGACCTGATCAACACCCGGGAAGTGCTGGAAACCATTTCCTATTTCCTCAGTTTCAAGATCCGGAACCACAAGCTGGTGAAACAGCTGGAGCATATGAGCCGGTACGACGTCCTTACCGGGGTCCACAACCGGAACGCCCTCCAGGAGACTCTCCACAGCCTGGCCCGGCAGAATCGTCCCCTGGGGGTGATCTACGCCGATGTGAACGGTCTGAAAGCCACCAACGACCAACAGGGCCACCAGGCCGGGGATGAGCTGATCCGCCGGGCCGTCGGGGTTTTGGTCAGGAACTTTTCCCGGGAGCAGGTGTTCCGGAAAGGGGGAGACGAATTCATCGTGCTGGCCCGGAACCTGGGGAAACGGGAATTTTCCCGCCGGGTGGAGCAGATCCGCCGGGAACTGGCTGAAGACCCGGAACCCATCCTGGCTGTAGGGTCCCTGTGGCTGGAGGATTCCGCCCGGATCAGGCAGGCCATCCGCCAGGCTGACCGGGAAATGTACCAGGACAAGGCCTCCTATTATGCTCTTCACGAAAGAAGGCACAAAGGCTTGGAAGAGGGGAAGGGGTAGACCTCTTCCTTGACCCGGCCCCACATCCACGGGTATAATAAAGAAAGCCGCGCTTTTTGAGGCGTGGGCTTTCTTTTTATTTGTCAAATTACTCTTATATTTTATTTTTGGAGGTCACACCATGAAATCGCCGAAAAAGCCAAAATCTCCTGTTATACCCTCCTCCCTGACCGTTTCTGAGGAGGAACTGGAGAATATCAACGACCGGTATCTGCAGCTGATCTATGAAACTACCCCGGTGGAAGTGCTGCTGAAGCCCATGAAGGGGAACAGCCGGAAATACCGGAAATACATTATCCAGCTGGGGAAACTGGACAAACGGTCCCCCCGGGTCCGGGAAAAAATCGTCCCCTTTGCGGTGGAACTGTACAAGGAAGGGGACCGGATCTACCGGGACATTGCCGCCTATACCTTCCAGGCCTTCCTGGGCCAGGTATGCCGGAACCTGCAGCAGATTGTAGGGAAGGATCCGGAGAATATCAGGAAAATCTGCAAATACAGCCCGGATGCCATGGCGGAACTGCTGCTGAAATATGGACGGATCTGCCAGAACAAAAAGCAGCCCTTCCGTCCCAATGCCCTGTGGATGGTGCTGGAAATGGCCGGAATGCCCTATCCGGAAGGGAAACAGCACCAGGCGGAATCCCTGATGAAGAAGAAGGAAAAGGAGGCCCGGGAAACCCAGGACTCCAAAGAGAAGAAAGGGGCCAAAGAGAACAAGGAAGCCAGGAACAGCAAAGAAAATAAAGATAGTAAAGACAACAAAGATAACAAAGATAACAAAGATAACAAAGATAACAAAGAAAACCGGGAACCGGAAGCTTCCCCGGAAGAAGCCCCGGAGGAACCGGCCTCCCGGAAGCCCCGGAACAGCCGGAACCGGGACAAGGCCGCCCGGAACCGCCGGGGGAAGAAGAACGCCGCTCCGGAACCGGCCCCGGAAGAAACCCCGGCTCCGGCAGAAGAGGCAGCACCGGAAGAAACAGCCACCCCGGCCCGGCCGGAAGCCCCGGAAACCCCTGCTCCGGAACCCCGGAACGCCCCGGCTCCCCAGCCGGAAGCCGCCCCGGCACCGGCAGAACCGGCCCCGGCTCCTGACGAACCGGCCGCTCCGGCGGAACCGGAAGCCCCGGAAGAAGAACCCTTCACCACCTATGTGGGCCGGATCAACATTGTGGACAGCTTCTACAACTTCACCCCCATGGGGGTATGGGAACAGGGAACCTACCGGGCCCTGACCCCGGAAGAGATCGATGAGCTGATTCCCCGGGCGGAACAGTACAAGAACATCAACCTGTGGTACAGCCTCCACAGCGACCAGAAATACATGGAAGAACACTTCCACGAAAACGACATTGTGTTCCTGGACCTGGGACCCCATTCCCTGGTGGAAAACAAGGACAGCCAGGGGAATCTCCGGTCCACCGCCTACCGGGTGTTCTGCATCGACGCCCTGAAGGACGGCCGGCTCCGGTTCCCCTTTGGGGAAGGGCTCTATGAACAGGTGCCGGAGACCCATCTCCTGGATCCTCTTTCCATGGATACGGTGCTCCGGCTCCAGGAACCGGGCCTTTTCGCCGGCAAGCAGATCCTGCTCCAGCTCCGGGACGGGTGGATCGCCGGGCCCTATGAGGTCCAGAAGAACATCCGGTTCGGCTTCTTCCTCCAGAGCGATGTGCCGGAAAACCAGTACCTGTTGACCGCCTGCCCGCCGGAAGCCTGGCAGCCCGTCACCTTCTACCCGGCAGAAGGCACCTGGGCCAGCCGGCAGGAAAAGACGGAATGGGTGTTCTGGCACCGGGTGCCCGGGTCTCCCTCCCAGCTGGTGGACCGGGTGCCGGACGAAGTGCTCCTCCGGAGCCTGGTGAAATCCGTCCAGGTGGACGAAGGGGACCTGGTGAAGCCCGGGGTGCTGAAAAGCTTCCTGGAACGGGAAAAGACCCAGCTGTTCAGCGGTCTCCCGGCCCACATCCGCCAGGGACGGATCGCCCGGCTGGAAGCCATCCTGGAAGGGGACGACGCTGCCCGGGAAGGGTATGAACAGGTGGGGGACTTCCTCTACCGGCATCTGCTGGAAAACCTGAACAAGCGGTGGAGCCAGGACTTCATCACCGCCCTTTTGGAACGGTATCCGGACATCTGGCAGGACCTGGGCAGTGCCAAAGGGCTGCCCGCCCGTACCCGGAAGGCCCTGGCCCAGGCGGAACAGCGGAAGAACCAGAAGCCCCGGCCCCAGAGCCCGGAAGCACTGGCGGAAGCCATCAACAGCCTGCCTGCCTCCGGCACCAACAACCGGAAGGCCCTGGACTATCTGATCACCGCCATCCAGAAGGAACGGCCCCAGTACAGCCGGAACCTGATCCTGAACCTGCTGATTTGCACCCACCAGGGGTTCCTTACCGTATTCTCCGGGGCTCCCGGCAGCGGCAAGACCTCCTTCTGCAACCTGTTGGGGAAGGTGCTGGGGCTCACCCAGTTCGACCGGAAAATCGGGGAACAGGAATTCATGAGCACCGCCAACCGGTACATCCCGGTGTCCGTGGAACGGGGCTGGACCTCCAAACGGGACCTGATCGGGTACTACAACCCGCTGACCCGGACCTTTGAGGAAAGCAACCGGGACGTGTACGACGGGCTGAAGCTGCTGGACTGGGAAAAGACCCGGGGGATCCGCCAGTTCCCCTATTACATCCTGCTGGATGAGGCCAACCTGTCCCCCATGGAATACTACTGGGCGGACTTTATGAACGTGTGCGACGACTGGGACGGGGAACACACCCTGAGCCTGGGGTACAACCACCGGCTCCAGCTGCCGGAGACCCTCCATTTCCTGGCCACCATCAACAACGACCACACCACCGAGACCCTGTCTCCCCGGCTCATCGACCGGGCCTGGATCATCACCCTGCCCCGGACTGACGCGGTGCCGGAAATGACCCAGGGGATCAGCCAGGGGGATATCCAGCTGCTGTCCTGGAGCCAGCTGAAGAGCCTGTTCGACGTGGCGCCCCGGGAAAGCTGCCAGCTGACCAGCGTGGAACAGAACGTGTACGACCGGATCAAGGCACGGCTGGCGGAACAGAACATCTACCTGAGCATGCGGATCGAGCTGGCCCTCCGCCGGTACTGGAAGGTGGCTGCCCGGCTCATGGAACCGGAAGACCACATCCGGCCCGGGATCATCGCCCTGGACTATGCGGTGGCCCAGAAGATCCTGCCCAAACTCAGCGGCAACGGGGCGGAATACGAAAAATGGCTGATCCAGTTCCGGGACGACTGTGAAGGCAACCGGATGGTCCAGAGTGCGGCCCTGCTGGACCAGATCCTCCAGTGGGGGAACCGGCGGATGAAGTTCTTCCAGTTCTTCCACTAAGATGGCCATGGAACAATTCATCCGTCTCCGGGAACAGAACGGAGAAGTCCTGACCCTGCCGGTGACCCGGGAGCCCCGTCCCCATTCGGCGGAACGGGTGCTGGCCGCCGCCGGTCACCAGGGGGTGCGGGAAAACCTCCACTACGACCTGGAACTGCCGGGAGACTGGGACTGCACAGGGGCCGGGGTCTCCCTTAACGGGAAGCCTCTCAACAGTCTCTGGGACAGCCGCCGGCACATGATCCTGTTTCCCTACAATATCTTTGCCTACCATATGGGGCTGGTGGAACTGGAAATCACCCTCCAGAAAGGGGAGGAGCCGGGAGAGACCTGGTACACGGATCTGCTGCCGGTACTGATCCAGCCTTCCCAGCAGCAGGAAAACCTGAAGGCCATGGTGGAATACATCTACGCCCACCAGGCGCCGCTTTTGCGGGATAAAGCCCCGGAGGGCACCGGCCCGGACAGCCGGAACGGGTTCCAGGATTTCCTGTCCCAGCTGACCCTGGCAGAGGAGATCCTCCAGGTGTATGAGGAAAGCTACGGGTATTTCAAGGCCAACTGCCGGCATACCCTGGAAACCGCCGAAGTGGTGGACTGGACGGAAAAGGTCCAGACTGTCAGCCCCCACACCCTCCAGTACCTGGTCCGGCACCCGGAATACCTCCGGGAGGCCCCTTTCGGGATCCAGGTGGGGGACAAGCACTACCTGCCGGAAAAACTCCTGATGACCCAGGACAAAATGAGCCGGGACGTGTACGAGAACCAGGTGGTCCTCAGCTTCCTCCAGCGGATGCTCTACGACATCGGGGAGGAGGGAAAGGAAATCCGGGCCCTGGTCCAGGGGCTGGACCTGCCGGAAGCCGACCGGGAGGGGTACCAGCTGTCCTCCCAGGTGCTCTACGCCAACGCCGCCCACATGCTGAAGGGCTTCCTGGAACGGTGCGATGAGGTGGAGGAGCGGCTCCAGGAAATGTTCGTGTCCTACCGGCAGATTTTGCCGGTGACCCTGCTGGACGCCAGCCAGATGCCGGAACCTACGGAGCCCTTTTTCCGGGTGCCCCAGTATTACCGGATCTATCTGTGCATCCACCAGTGGTACCAGAACACCTGCCGCCACTTTCCCCGGGAGCGGATGCTCCTCAATTTGTACGAAAACACCTTCGTGTTCGAGATCTACTGCCTGGCCCGGCTGCTCCAGGGGCTCCGGCAGGAAGGGTTTGTACTGGAGGAATGCCGCCGGAAGGTGTACACCCTGGGCAGCCGGAACCTGTACGACCATTCCGGGTACCAGAACGTGTACCGGCTGGAGCGGGGGGACGAGGAACTGACCCTGTTCTTCCAGCCGGTGCTCACGGACCAGCCGGAACAGGGCCCGGGGGCCATCCACCTGTACCGGAACACCACCTACGCCTTCAAGCCCCTGGAAGAGGGCCATTATTACACCCCGGATTACCTGCTCCGGTGGAAGCAGGGGAACCGGGAGAACTACCTGATCCTGGACGCCAAGTACAGCTACCGGAAAAAAGTCCTCCAGGAACTGATGCCGGAAATGAGCTACAAATACCTGCTGTCTCTCAGCCCGGTGCCCTATGAAGAAAAGGGACAGCCGGTGGAAGTGGCGGTACGGGGCCTGGAGATCCTCTACGGCCTTACCCACGGAGAACAGCAGCTGGAAAGCTTCTACAACTGCCAGCTGCCGGTCAAAGAGATCCGCCCCGCCGCCAACGTGATTCCCTTCTCCGAAGAAGTGACCGAAGAAAACCAGCAGGAGAACATCCGGGAGCTGCTCCGGGAAGTGAGGGGGTAAGAGGCGGTCAACGGTCAGCAGCTGAAGGAGACCATTTGCCGGGGGCAAATGGTTTTGAACAGAGACGCAGCCGGAGGCTGCTAACCCACCACCATTGCGCAGGCGCAACGGTCCCCCGCCCTTGAAAAGGGCGGATATACGCTCGGGCTGACGCCCATTGCTTTTTTATCTCAAAGCAGAAGAGTTCTGTGCGGTTCTCAGCATCAAAACAAGGGGCCCTTGCGCCCCGCGTTTTTATCCGCCCTTTTCAAGGGCGGGGGACCAGCCCCAGGGCTGGTGGTGGGTTAGCAGCGGCAGCTGCGTTTCCGTTTCCTGCCAAACGCCAGCCGCGTTTGGCTTCCACCAGCCGCTGACCATTGACAATTGACCATTGACGGGGATGCTGCACGCATATTTTTCACGTGCAACATCCCCTTTTCGTGCATCTCCCGCCCATTTGTGATATGATAATATACTAGAGCATTATTTTTATTTGACAAAGGGGAATGACCATGACGAAACCTGCTTTTTATATTACGACGCCCATTTACTATCCCAGCGCCGACCTGCACATTGGACATGCCTACTGCACCACCATTGCCGACACCATCGCCCGGTACAAACGGGCCAACGGCTTTGATGTCCAGTTCATCACCGGCAGTGACGAACACGGGCTGAAGATCCAGCGGAAGGCGGAATCCTTCGGGGTAAAGCCCATTGAATACACCGACAAGATCGTGGCGGACTTCAAGAAGCTGTGGGAGATGCTGGGGGTCAGCTACACCTCCTTCGTCCGCACTTCCAGCCCGGAACACGAAAAGACCGTCCAGACCCTGCTCCAGAAGGTGTGGGAACAGGGGGACATCTACAAAAAAGACTACGAAGGCCTGTACTGCGTGCCCTGCGAATCTTTCTGGACCGAACACCAGGTGGAGGAAGCCGGGGGCGTGTGCCCGGACTGCGGCCGTCCTGTGGAAAAGATGAAGGAATCCAGCTATTTCTTCCGGATGTCCAAATATGCGGACCGGATCCTGGAATACATCGAGACCCATCCGGATTTCATCCAGCCTGTTTCCCGCCGGAACGAAATGATCAACTTCATCAAACAGGGACTGGAAGACCTGTGCATCAGCCGGAGCAGCTTCGACTGGGGCATCCAGGTGCCCTTTGACCCCAAACATGTGGTGTACGTGTGGTTCGACGCCCTGCTGGCCTACTTCACCGGCATCGGTTTCGGTCAGGACATGGACAAATTCAACCGGTTCTGGCCGGCGGACCTCCACCTGGTGGGGAAGGAAATCGTCCGGTTCCATACCATTATCTGGCCGGCCATGCTGATGGCCATGGGCTTCGACCTGCCCAAGGAAGTGTACGGCCACGGCTGGCTGGTGGTAGACGGGGACAAAATGTCCAAGTCCAAGGGCAATGTGGTGGATCCGGTGCAGCCCATCAAAGAATTCGGCGCTGACGCCGTCCGGTATTTCCTGCTCCGGGAAATCAACTTGGGCAGCGACGGGAACTATTCCCGGAAGGGCCTGATCAAACGGTTCAACTCCGACCTGGCCAACGACCTGGGGAACCTCCAGTACCGGACCGTTTCCATGATTGACAAATACCACGGGGGCATCGTCCACAAGACCGTGGTGGACAGCGAAACCGATGAGAAGTTCCGCAGCCTGGCCGCCGAAACCCTGAAGAACTACCGGGCCGCCATGGACAGATACGCCCTCAACGACGGGATCAAGGCCATCTGGGCCTATGTGGGGGCCGCCAACAAGTACATCGACGAAACCACCCCCTGGATCCTGGCCAAGGATCCCGCCCAGGCCAAACGGCTGGAAGCGGTGATGTACAACCTGGCAGACGCGGTCCGGAACATCGCCATCCTGATCTCCTCCATGATGCCCTTCACCGCACCCAAGATCTTCGCCCAGCTGGGCCTGGAGACTCCGGAACAGTTCGACCTGAACGACGTGGCCTGGGGCAACTTCCCTGACGGCACCAAGGTGGCCAAGGGCCAGCCCATCTTCCCCCGGATCGAAGAAGAGGAAGAAGACAAGGCTCCGGAACCCAAAAAGGAAGCCAAACCGGCCAAAAAGGACAAGAAGGCGGAGAAAAAGGCTGAAGGGGTCGTGACCCCGGACCAGTGCACCATCGAAGACTTCGGCAAACTGGACCTGCGGGTGGGCACCATCCAGAAAGCGGAAAAAATGCCCAACGCGGACAAGCTGCTGAAGATCGCAGTGAAGGTGGGGGACGAAGTCCGGACCATCGTTTCCGGCATCGCTCCCTATTACAAGGAAGAAGAACTGACGGGCAAGAACGTGATCGTCATCGCCAACCTGAAGCCGGCCAAACTCCGTGGCGTGGAATCCCGGGGGATGCTGCTGGCCGCGTCTGACGGCCAGGGGAACCTGAAACTGGCGGAAGTGCCGGGGATCGCCTCCGGCAGCAAGGTGAAATAACATGCATAAGCTTCCTTTGTTCGATACCCACGCCCATGTGGACGTGGAGGATTTTGACGAAGACAGGGAAGAGCTGCTCCGTTCCATCGGAGAGACCATGGCCGGGATCATTGATCCCGGCTGTGACATTCCCAGCTCCCAAACGGCCCTTGCCCTGGCCCACCAGTACCCCTTTGTGTGGGCGGCAGTGGGGATCCATCCGGAAGAGATCAGCCACAGCAGCCTGGAGGACCTGAAACAGATCGAAGCCTGGTGCGCCGATCCCCGGGTGGTGGCCATCGGGGAGATCGGTCTGGATTACTACAACGATGAACATTCCCCCCACGGCCTGCAGCAGGAATTTCTGATCCGCCAGCTGGACCTGGCCCGGAAAACCGGCCTGCCGGTGATCATCCACGACCGGGATTCCCATGAGGACGTGCTCCGGATCATCCGGGAAGAAGGCAAAGGCGTCCGGGGGGTGCTCCACTGCTTTTCCGGGGACTGGGCCATGGCGGAAGAGGCCCTGGCCCTGGGCTGGTACCTGGGGTTCGGGGGCACCAGCACCTTCAAGAACGACCGGGGGGTAAGATCCATCCTGGCCCGGGTGCCGGAAGACCGGATCCTGTTCGAGACCGATTCCCCCTACATGGCCCCTGTGCCCTACCGGGGAAAGCGGAACAACCCTCTGTACACCGCCATTGTGGCAGAGCGGGCGGCGGAACTCCGGGGGACCACACCGGAAAAAATCATGGAAAGTTCAACAAATAATGCGAAAAAGCTGTTTTTCCGTCTCACAAACCAGTAAAACAGCTGTACAGTCTACAAAAACGTCACAAATTACACCTGCTAGAGTGTATAATTTTAGCACCTGGTACTAATTTAATTTTGACAGGAATCGCCTCCTTATGGTATGATGCAAGCACTTTAAGGAGGCGAAACTTTGCGAAAATCACAACCTTTTAAGCGTCCCTACAAGTGGATTGTTGTCTGCCTGCTGCTGGCTGCCAGCGTGAACCTGGTGGGCTTTGCGGCCCAGCCCAAAACCGTGAGCATCAAAGTGGACGGACAGACCATAACCCTGCAGACCAGAGCCCTGACCGTTCAGGGAGCCCTGGAAGAAGCCGGTGTTGTTCTTCAGAAAGCCGACGGATATGAACTGGTCGGCGAAGAGGAAAAACTCAATGATGGAGCTACCATCGAAGTGACCCGGGCCATGCCCGTGAAAGTTTGGAAAGCAGGAAGAACCACCGAATACACCATCGGACGCAAAACCGTGCGAGACGTATTGAATGCCGTGGGAGTGGATTACAAAGGATTCCAGGTCTATCCGGGACTGGACACGGAAGTGACCCCGGACATGACCATCCACATTATTTCTCCCACCAATAAACTGACCACCGAAACCCGGGACATCCCCTATGAAGTGGAGATGCGGAACAATGACAACCTGCCCCGGGGCCGGCAGAATGTGATCTCCCCCGGCCAAAACGGGCAGGAAAAGGTCACCTACCGGGAAATCAAGGTGGGCAGCGAAACCGTAAGACAGGAGCTGAACCGGGAAGTGCTCTCGGAACCGGTTCCTGAAATCGTGGAAGTGGGTACGGGGAACAACCTGAATATGATCGAAACCTCCCGTGGTTTCGTCCGTTACCGCTCTGCCCGGACGGTGGAAGCATCCGCCTACACCATGGCAGAAGGCAGCGGCACAGGGCTCACCTCCACCGGCGTGGTCCCCTATCATGGGGTGGTGGCCGTGGATCCGGACGTGATCCCCTACGGCACCCGGATGTACATCCCTGGCTACGGCTTTGCTGTGGCAGCGGACTGCGGCGGCGCCATCAACGGCAATACCATCGACCTGTTCATGGAAGATTATGGCGATGCCATTTCCTGGGGCCGGCGGGATGTGACTGTGTATTTCTTGGAGTAAAAGACAGGAGAAAATCGTGCTGAAAGAAGTGCTGGTAGTAGAAGGCAAGATGGACACCGTGGCGGTGAAGAAGGCAGTGGATGCTGAGACCATCGAGACCGGGGGATTCACCCTGGCGCCCCATACCCTGGCCCTGATCGAAGCAGCCTACAGGAAACGGGGGATCATCATCATGACCGATCCCGACGGCGCGGGAGAGCGGATCCGGAAATTCTTGACGGAGCGCTTCCCCAAAGCCGGACAGGCTTTTGTGCCCAAGGCGGAGGCCCTGGCCCATCATGATGTGGGCATTGAACAGGCCCAACCGGAGGCCATCCGGAAAGCCCTGTCCAAGGTCCGTTTCCAGGAAATGGAGCCCCGAAAGGAATTTTCCTCTCGGGACTTGTTTGTTTCCGGGCTGTCAGGGTCTCCGGAGGCGGTGGCCCGGCGGGACAGACTGGGAGCCATCCTGGGCATCGGCTACGGGAACGCCAAGCAGATGGTCCATCGGCTGAACAATTACGGAGTGACCCGGGAGGAATTCCAGGCCGCTCTGGCAGAAATCGACGGGGAAGGGAAATGACATGCTGCATCCAGTGATCGCCAGCCGGGACGTGACCCGGTACATCCTCGATACTTTTGGCCTCCGGGCCAAGAAGAAGTTCGGACA
Organism: Acidaminococcus sp. HCP3S3_G9_1; assembly: GCF_052122455.1. Classification (NCBI taxonomy): domain Bacteria; kingdom Bacillati; phylum Bacillota; class Negativicutes; order Acidaminococcales; family Acidaminococcaceae; genus Acidaminococcus; species Acidaminococcus sp. HCP3S3_G9_1. Next base: position 22,758 of record NZ_JBQKCH010000010.1, read on the forward strand.
GAACTTTTTGATCAATGAACAGGTGGTCCGGGGGATCGCCCGGGAAGCCCAGGTGGGCCCCGGAGACCTGGTGCTGGAAATCGGCCCGGGAATCGGCACCCTGACCCAGGCCCTGGCAGAGACCGGGGCCCAGGTGAAAAGCGTGGAGATCGACCGGACCCTGCTGCCCGTCCTGGCCAAAACCCTGGAAGGGTATGACAATGTGGAAATCGTCCCCGGGGACGTGCTGAAGGTGGACCTGGGGGAAGTGACGGAGCACCGGCCCTTTACTGTGGCCGCCAACCTGCCCTATTACATCACCACCCCCATCATCTTCGCCCTTTTGGAAGAGGATCTGCCCCTTCAGAGGCTGGTGGTGATGGTCCAGAAGGAAGTGGCGGAGCGGATGATCGCTGCCCCGGGAGGGAAAGATTACGGCCCTCTGTCCCTGGCTCTCCAGTATTATTCCCAGCCCCGGCTGGCCATACCGGTGCCCGCCCGGGACTTTATGCCCGCCCCCAAGGTGGATTCCATGGTGGTGGTCTGCGACAAACGGGAGCACCCGGCGGTGGATGTTCCGGCGAAGCTGTTCTTCAAGGTGGTGAAGGCGGCCTTTTCCCAGCGGCGGAAAATGCTCAGCAACTGCCTGAAGACCCTGGGGATCACCCCGGACCAGGTGAAGGAACTGCTGGATGGGGCCGGCATCGACGGGAAGCGGAGAGGGGAATCCCTTTCCATGGACGAATTCGGCAGCCTGGCCCGGTCCTACGGGAAGCTGTTGGAACCATGAGCTGCCGGTACAAGTTCTTTGCCCACCGGCAGTGCGAATTCTTTCCCTGCCACAAAGGGGCGGACCCGGACCGGTTCAACTGCCTGTTCTGCTACTGCCCCCTGTACCTGGTGCCGGACTGCGGCGGGGACTTCACCCGGCTGGGAGATGGGAACAAAGACTGCAGCCGCTGCCTTTTGCCCCACGACCCGGACCGGTACGACCAGGTGGTCCGGACCCTGGAGAAAAAAGTTTTCAAGCCTTTTGACAAAAAATAGTCAAAGGGCTTGATTTTTTTTGGAAACATGCTATTATAGATACTGTAGTTAGCACTCCAGTGAAATGAGTGCTAATAAAAAATGCAAACAACCCATTGCTCATAGAATGAAAGGGGATACGTAAGATGTTAAAACCTTTGGATGATCATGTTGTAGTTGAACCCATTGTACAAGAAGAAAAAACCAGCAGCGGCATTTACCTGCCGGATACTGCTCACAAAGACAAACCCCAGACCGGCAAAGTGGTTGCCGTAGGCACCGGCCGTCTCCTGGAAAACGGCACCCGGGTCCCTTCCGAAGTGAAGGCAGGGGATGTGGTGGTATTCGCCAAATACTCCGGCAGTGATGTAACCCTGGACGGGAAAGACTACATCATCCTGAGAGACAGCGATATCCTGGCGGTTGTGGAAGACTGAAAGCTTTCCTCCGTCCCGTATCTGGTAGAAAATACCAAACCGTACATTATCTGGAATTAAGGAGTCGATCAATATGGCTAAACTGATTAAATTTGATGAAGATGCCCGCCGTGGCCTGGAACGGGGTGTCAATGCCCTGGCTGATGCCGTAAAGGTAACCCTGGGGCCCAAAGGCCGGAACGTTGTACTGGAAAAGAAATTCGGTTCTCCCACCATCACCAACGATGGGGTAACCATTGCCAAGGATATTGAACTGGAAGATCCGTTTGAAAACATGGGCGCCGCCCTGGTCCGTGAAGTGGCCACCAAGACCAACGACATCGCCGGCGACGGTACCACCACTGCTACGGTGCTGGCCCAGTCCATCGTCCATGAAGGGATGAAGAACGTGGTGGCCGGTGCCAACCCCATGGTCCTGAAGAAAGGGATCAAGAAAGCCACCGATGCCCTGGTTGACGAACTGAAGAAGAGCGCCAAGGCTGTCAGCACCAAGGAAGAAAAGGCACAGGTTGCCTCCATTTCCGCCGGTGATGAAGAAATCGGCGGGCTGATCGCCGATGCCATGGAAAAAGTGGGCAACGACGGCGTAATCACCGTGGAAGAATCCAAGACCATGGACACCTCCCTGGAAACCGTAAAAGGCATGCAGTTCGACCGTGGGTACATCTCCCCCTACATGGTAACGGATCCTGACAAGATGGAAGCCGTTATGAGCAACCCGTACGTATTCATTACGGACCGGAAGATCACCCTGATCAACGACATTATGCCTGTCCTGGAAAAGGTTGTACAACAGGGCCGTGAACTGCTGATCATTGCTGAAGACGTGGAAGGGGAAGCCCTGGCTACCCTGGTTGTGAACCGTCTGCGTGGCACCTTCAAGGCTGTGGCTGTAAAGGCTCCTGGCTTCGGTGACCGCCGGAAGGCCATGCTCCAGGATATCGCCACCCTCACCGGTGCTACGGTGATCAGTGAAGAAGTGGGCCGGAAACTGGACAGCGCTACCCTGGCTGACCTGGGTACTGCCGGTCAGGTACGGGTAACCAAGGACATGACCACCATCGTTGACGGCGGCGGTGACAAACAGGCTGTGGCTGACCGGATCGCCTCCATCAAGGCTCAGATCCCTGCCACCACCTCCCAGTTCGACAAAGAAAAACTCCAGGAACGCCTGGCCAAACTGTCCGGCGGCGTAGCCGTGATCAAGGTTGGTGCTGCTACCGAAACCGAACTGAAAGACAAGAAACTCCGTATCGAAGATGCCCTGAACGCCACCCGTGCTGCTGTGGCTGAAGGCATTGTGGCCGGCGGCGGCACCGCTCTGCTGCAGGTACAGCCGGTTCTGGACGAACTGGAAGCCAAGGCTGACGGTGATGAAAAGACCGGTATCGATATTGTAAGACGGGCCATTGAAGCACCGGTACGGCAAATCGCCAACAACGCCGGCCTGGAAGGCGCCGTCATCGTGGAAGCTGTGAAGAAGGCTGCCAAAGGCACCGGCTTCAACGCTGCCACCGAAGAATATGTGGATATGATCAAAGCCGGTATCGTGGATCCCTGCAAAGTAACCCGCAGTGCTCTCCAGAACGCCGCTTCCATCGCTTCCATGATCCTGACCACGGAAGCCGTAGTAGCCGACAAACCGGCTGAAAAAGGCGCCGCAGCAGCCCCTGCCATGGGCGGCGGCATGCCCGGGATGATGTAATACGAAATCAAAAAATCCGCATAGAACCTAGCTCTATGCGGATTTTCTATGCCTAAAAATGGCCCAAATTGGGCAAAAAATTGGGCAAGAAATCTCAAAAAAATTCCCTCCCGGACCTTGCTGAACAAGGCTGCTTCTGGGAGGGAATTTTCTATATGTATCTTTATGCTTTTCCATGAGAATCTATGCCGTCTTTTGCTTTCTTCATCAGTATAGAAAACTTTTGGGCGGCTTCCAGTTTCAGGGTCCTTGTGATGTGCAGATAGATGAGCTTCGTGGTCGAATCATCAGCATGGCCCAGCCGGTCCATAATCTGTTCCAGAGATGCTCCAGCTTCTACAAGGAGGGAAGCATGAGTATGACGGAAGAGATGGGGATGGATACGAATGGGAAGGGGAGGGTCCATGGACTTCTGTATACGGTCTATATTCATCTGGATGAATCGTTGGGTGGTCGGATACCCCGGATTCCTTAGTGCCGGGAAGACAATACCCTGGTGGTACTGGGCCGGGAGGTGCCACGCCGGGCCATAGCTGAACCGCCATTTCAGATATCTTTTCCGGTATTCCTTCAGGACCGTACAGAGTTCATCTGGAATGGATATGACCCGGGTAGAACGGACCGTCTTTGGAGAGGTGAAGGCATATTCACGGGAACTGTTGTTGGGATTGTAGATGGTCTTCACGACTTTCAGGGAACCGGCTTCCAGATCGATATCGTCCCAGGTCAGGGCAATGGCTTCGCCGACACGGAGACCGGTGAAAGCCAAGAGGAAACAGAATTCATAGATGGGCCAGCCTGTATATCCCTTGCAGGCTTCCAGGAATCGCCAAAGATCTTCTTTTTCGAGATACTTGGGGATTTCCATATCCGGATCAGTGATCCGCCGGGGAGGCCGAGGAATCGTGGTGAATTCCGATGGGTCCTGATAGATGATTTCCAGCTCTTTCGCCTTTTTGAAAATCATACGACAGGTGGTATGGACTAACCGGACCGTCCCGACAGCATATCTCTTGCTGATATCAGCAATGGCTGACTGATAAGTGCGTTTCGTGATATTGAAGAGAGGCAGCATGGCGAAATAAGGGAGGGCGATGTTTATACTCTTTTCCCGGACCCGGACAGAAGAGGGCTTTACGAGCAGAGCATAAAGCTCCAGCCACTCTTTGACAAAATCCTTGAACAGGATATTCCTATCAGGAGTATATCCTTTTTCCTGGAATTCCTTCAGGAATTTGACTCCGGCTTCCTGGGCATCCCGTTTCAGCCGGAACCCGAACTTCGAAATCCTTTTCCTTTTTCCGGAAGCCGGGTCTATCCCTACATCGACCCGGAACCCCCAGGAACCGGAAGACTTAATTATTTCCATTCTATCACCTGCTGTAACACTGGACTTTCTCGAACTGTGCCAGAAGAGCGAGGAGCTCTTCGAAAGACAGTTTCTTTTCATTCCGGATGGAATCGATCATCAATGGGCTGTTCCTCAGACACGTATGGGCGATGAGCAGGAAAGCGAATTTGTTCGCTTCGTACTCTTTCCTGCGATAATCCGGATTATTCGCTGTGTCATAAAAATAAAGCCTTTCTCCTGAATGATGCAAAAATATATGGCCCAATTCATGGGCCAGCACGATATCAGCCATATTGAGGCTCAACCGGTCATCCAGCACGATGATCCTCAGCCAAGGATTCTTGATATAGAACCCCCGGCCATCCAACAGATGCTGGCGGCGGACCCGGATCCCCATCATCTCACAGATTTCATTGGGATCATTGGTCTGGAAATGCTTCACGATATCCAGGACCAAAGGGTACATCCTCTTCATTTGTCAGGCGTTTTTTCTCCTAATTCAGATTGGATAATCATGGCAATCATCTTCCTCTTCACATCATTCATCGGTTGAGTGGCACCATCATATAAAACCTCGGTCCCTTTGAGGAGCTTTTTCAAATCCAAGGGTTCAGGAGGTACTCTCTTTTGATCTGGCTTGTCAGTCAAACAAAGAAGATAATCAGATGAGACATGGAAAAAATCTGAAAGTTCATCCAGCTTCCGGATGGGCTTATTGGTATCATTTTCCCAGGATGCATATGCAGAACGATTGATATGGAGCACATCGGCAACTTCCTGTTGGGAAAGGCCCTTCTCTAACCGTAAGGCCTTCAAACGAGAACCAGTAGAACTTTTTCCCAAGAGATAATCAGTTGAAACATTAAAAATTTCAGATAATCGTTTCATCGTTTCCAAGGTAGGAATCCGTTTATCATTTTCGTATTGAGTATAAGAAACTCTGCTCAAATGGAGCAATTTACTCATATCTTCCTGAGTTTTCCCGCTATTTATCCGTAATTCTTTTAATTTTTGGCCAAGAGACGACATGGGAACACCTCCTTCCTACATATATGTTACCTTTAGTTACGTCAAAAACAAGTAGATTCTTGAAACAAAATAAGGGTATTGACACGTTACCTAAAGTAACTTATAATATGTTTGTGACTTAAAGTAACAAAAAGGAGGCTGATGGAATGATAAATAACTTGAAACAACTTAGAGAAGATAAAAACATGAGACAATATGATTTGGCACAAAAAGCAGGTATTTCCAGATCTTATTACACCATGATTGAAAATGGGAAAAAAAAACCTAGTCCCAAAGTCGCTAAAAGAATCGCCAAGATTCTGAATTTTGACTGGACCATTTTTTATGCATGAATAAGTTACTTAAAGTTACATATCTATATAGAGATATAGATATGTATGCAGAACATAACAAACTGGACCCATTCTTATATCAAACAATGAAAAGGAGGTGGACGCCATGGAAAACCCCTTCGAGGATATGTCCCGGCTGTTACAGGAGATGGCTGAGAAGTATGAAGAGCAGAATAACCGAATCAGAAAGCTGGAGAAAGCCCTGGCCGACCGAAAGGCCATGCTGGATGAGCTGCCGCCAGTTCTCTCCACCAACGATGTGGCCAAATACATGGGGGTCAGCTACTACCATGCCAGGCAGGTCATGAACAGCAAGAACCTCCAAACATTCCAGGTGGGAGGACAGAAAAGGGTGACACGTGCTGAATTCATGAGATGGATGGAAGGAGGAGGGGAAAGATATCCAGAACTCAAAGTCATGTAACTTCAATATATATATGTTCATGTAGATACGTATGAGCATATATATAGAGATGAAGAAAGGGGAAGGAAGATGATCATTTGTCCGAGATGCCAGAGAGAACTTTTCCGGGACGTGGGAAAAGGGATAAGACATGGTGGATGTACTGTAATCTGTCCGCATTGCAAATCAGCGTTCCGGATCAGGGGAGAAAAAGAACCCAAGAGACTGAAGAAAAAAGAACAGGAAATCAAAATCCCTGGGACGAACATGTCCATCATCACGCAATCCTTGTTCTGACAGAGAGGCGGAAAATATGGCAAAACTGAAGAAAATCAAGAGAAGCGGATTCACTACGATGGCCAACAGTGCCATCGAAGACAACCGGCTGTCCCTCCGGGACCGTGGGCTCCTCCAATTCATCTATCATCTTCCAGAAGACTGGAATTTCTCCATCATGGGGCTCCAGAAAGTCCTGGGAGGCGATGACGCCCTGGATAAAAGGGATGCACTCCGGAAATCCCTGAATAATCTGGAGAGGATGGGCTACCTGAGACGGCTCCAGAAAAGAGAAGGAGGAAGGTTCGGAGAGAACGATTGGCTGATCTCCGACCAGCCAATCCGAGACGAAGATCTCATGGATGGATATTACGGGGGTACGACGGAAAAAGCCACCGTCGGAGCAGATTCCGTCGGCGGATTTCCAGCTGACGGAGATTCCTACGGAAATGACGGTTTATCAGCGGATTTCCCGTCGGCTGTATTTCCGTTGACCGAATTTCCGTCAACCGAAAAATCGTCGTCGGTACAACCGCCACAAATAAATAAGAATATAATAAGTAAGAAAAAACAAAATAAAGAAGAACAAAATACGAAAAGAACAAGGAAGAATCTCTCTCTAGACCTTCCTGACGGAAGAATGGAAGAAGGGGAGAAAAAAGAGAGAGAGACCCCCCTCCAAGAAGTGGATGGGGCAAGAGAAAGAACAGTGACAGAAAATATACTGGAAGCCATCATCGAGACATACAAGAGAAAGGTCGGTCCAGTGAACCAGATGACTGCCGGGAAACTCTATATGCTGGTAGAGGGATACGGGGCCGACAAGGTCCTGGATGCCATCGACGTGGCCTACGGGAACGGAGCTGGAAGCATCGAGTATGTGAAAAAAATCCTGCTCACCTGGAAGAACCGGAAAGACCGGAAGGCAAGGACGGTGGAAGATATCCGCCAGCAGATCTACAATCCGGCCCTACAGAGCCTGAAGACAAGCGGCCTGGAAGAAGGGGACACGGAAGGATTCCTTGAATCCTGCAAATGAAAGGAGAACCAAGATGGAGCAACAACAGAACTGGCTGGAACAGATCACAGCCGTCATCGCATCGCTGAAACTGTACTATCCCGGTTTCACCGATGCACAGGTCAAGGCCTATCCCGGGATGCTGAATGACATCCCGCTCCCTGTCCTGAAGGCCAGCGTGGCGAAAACCGTCAAGACCAAGACGTTCCCTCCCACCGTGGCTGAAATCCGGGAGGAAGCTGTGAAAGTAGTCCGGAAGAGCCAGCACATCCAGCTGGCCAGCGAACAATGCCAGAAGGAATGGATGGAGGTCTACAGGACCATCCGGAGATGCCCCTGGAACGAGACACCGGCCTTCAAGAACCCGATTACAGCACAGACCATCCGGGCTATGGGGTGGCCGAAGCTGGTCATGCAGACGGAATCGGACACGGAGAGCAACAGGAAAGAATTCTGTACCCTGTGGATGCAGACAGCGAAAGAACAGAAGAGAAGACAGATCGAAGGAAAAAAGACCAAAGAACTGCCAGAAAAGGAGACGATGAGATGAGCATCAACAACTGTGTGACCATGTACGGACGGATGGTCAATGACCCGGAAATCAAAGTGACCGAAGGGAATGGGGAACAGACCGCCATGGCCCAGTTCCGCATCGCCGTGAAACGGGTCCGGAAAGATGAGGAGGGGAAGTACCCTACGGACTTCTTCATGTGTGTGGCCTGGGGCCGTATCGCAGAACTGATCGGGAACCATGTGGGCAAAGGGGACGAGGTCCTTGTCCGGGGAGAGATGAGGAACAACAATTACACCGATGAGAACGGTGAAAAACAGTACAGGAACAACATTGTAGTACAGCAGGTACATTTTACCTGGAAACGGGAAAAAGACGCTCAGAACGAAGATTTGGAAGCGACAGAGGGGTTCGGACAGTATGGAGAGACTATGATGGGAGAAGATTCCCTGCTCTTCGACGAAGATATCCCGCTTTGAAGAAAGAAGAGGAGAAGGAAGAAGCATGAAGAGACAGAACCAGATGAGACAGATGCTTCCACAGGACATAGCAGCCGAACAGAGCGTACTGGGGGCCATGCTGCTGGACAGAGGAGCCATCGAGAAAGCCATGGCCCGGCTCAAACCGGAAGATTTCTACCGGCCTGATGACCAGATCATCTTCAGTGCCATCGTGGACCTGTACAAACAGGACCTGCAACCGGATGCCGTCAGCCTGGCCAAGCTGCTCCGGGAAAGAGATCAGCTGGACAAGATCGGCGGGATCAAGGAACTGACCGTGCTGGAGAACCTGATCCCCACATCGGCCATGGTGGAACACCATGCCGGGATCGTAGCAGAGATGGCACTCCGGAGACGGACCATAAAGGCCTGTCAGGAAATCGCCCGGAAGAGCTGCCGGGAGACGGAAGACATCCGGGAGACCCTGACCAAAGCCGAAGAGACCATCGGGGAGATTGCCAATGGCCGGACGGAGACGGCCCTGGAAGGGATCGGGACCATCACCGACCGGACCCTGGACAGTATCTGCCAGAAGTTCGATGCAGACAATCCTTTCACCGGCCTTGCCACGGGCTTCAAGGATTTCGATGAACTGACCAGCGGCCTCCAGCCATCGGATTTCATCATCCTGGCTGCCCGGCCCAGCATGGGGAAGACCTCCTTCGCCCTGAACATCCTGGAGAACGTGGCCATCCGGAAAGACGGATCCGTGGCCTGTTTCTCCCTGGAAATGAGCAAGGAACAACTGGTCCAGCGGCTCCTGAGCAGCCAGACGGGGATCGATTCCGTCAAGCTGAGGAATGGCAGGATGGAAGGGACGGAGCTCCAGAAGATAATCAACACGGCGGACGGCTTCCGGGACAAAAAAATCCTGATCGATGACCGGGCCGGAATCACCGTGGGCGAGATGAAGGAGACAGCGAAAAAATGGAAGAAGGCCCATGGACTGGACCTTATCATCATCGACTATCTCCAGCTAATCCAAGGGGAGAATCCGAGGAACCAGAACCGCTTCCTGGAAATCGGGGAAATCTCCCGGTCCATCAAGATGATGGCCCGGGAACTGGATGTACCGGTGCTGGCCCTGTCCCAGCTGTCCCGGTCGCTGGAGATGAGGACGAACAAACGACCCACATTGAGCGATCTCCGGGATTCCGGGGCACTGGAACAGGATGCCGATGTAATCTCCTTCATCTACCGGGACGATTACTACTATCCGGACTCCGAGAAGAAGAACATCGCCGAAATCATCGTGCAGAAACAACGGAACGGCCCTACCGGTACAGCGAACCTGTTCTTCCGGAAGGACATCACGAAATTCTACAATCTGGATTGCAAAGAGAGGAGCCAAGAAGATGCGGATCATGGACAATGAACAACTGGGATGGAGAGGCTGGGACGGAGAGCAATGGCAGTATGGCCAGCTGTTCCAGAGAGGACTGAAGAAAGGGTCGCTGTATACAGCAGCGAACAGGACCTTGTATCCGGACTTCACCAGTTACAGCCATTTCTATCTGGAACCGGACAAAGGGGGCGGACTGATCTATATCCCTGACCCGACTACATTGGGCAGATGCACCGGGATCAGGGACCAGAGGAACCGGATCATCTATGAAGGAGATATCCTGGCAAAGCGGAACAAAAGAAACGAGACCTATCTTGGTATCGTACAATGGGATCCAGTAAGCGAAAGTTTCCAGGTATATTACCAGTCTTATGAAATGGTAGCAATCAAAGAAAAACGGGATGAAAATGGGTTCGAAGAAGAACTGATCACCGGAAGAGGCATCTACATCCAAGGAAATAAAATAAATACACCAAAACTGTATGACCTGATGATTGGCCAAAATGTACCGGAAACCAAGCTCCGGATCATGGGATGAGACAACCAAAGGAGACGACCACACTTGCTTAAAAAGACATTGTTGCTAACCGGACTGTCCCTGCTGCTGTCCGCTCCAGCATTCGCCGGGAACAGCGTAGTGGACAACATGAGATATCTGGAAGGGAAAATCGGCTACTATGCTCCCGATGGGACCAACTGCATGAGGACCATCGGAATCGCTCTCACAGGGACTCCATTCGAAGGGGAAATCAATGTGGACCAGGCCATCATAACAGGTGGGGAATACGGGCTTCTCCGGGACCCCAGCCGATATATCCCGAGGGCCGGGGATATCGCCGTCGTGAACAACGGGAACCACGCTGTCATGGTGACAGAAGACGGAGGGACCATCCAGAACGGGGAGAGCCATGGAGGAGTCTGGGAGAGCGACGAGACTCCGGCCTCCATGTTCGGGTCCGTGGACTGCTACATCGAGACCAGCATCTATGGGGCAGAAATGGTCCCGGATCAGGGCGGGATGGTCATCGTCAGGAAGCGGAAAAAGAAACCGGATTACCGGAAATCTGCCCTAGGATTTTCCTTCCAACAGGGAAAAGAAAAGAAAGAACTGATAAAGAGAGAAGAAGAAAAAACCGAAAGGGATACAGAAAAAAGAAAATCAGAAAAACAGATGAAAGATGTGAAAATGAAAGGAAAAAGACCTTCTATGGAAACCTTCAAACCCTTCGCTCTCTTCGATATTTACAGACCTGAAAAACAAGATAAAGCCTTGCTGGAACCATGATTTTTCCTTTCAAAAGACAGGGAAAAATGGTATAATGAAGGTGGATTTTTATGCCTAAAATATTCACAAAGAAGTAATCAATCATTTCTTTATGAAACAAATAGAAGGGAAAGGAAAAAGAGAGAAAACATGGGAAAAGAAATCACGGTAGGCTCCCTCTTCGACGGAATCGGAGGGTGGCTGCTGGCGGCAAAAAGGGCCGGACTGAGACCTCTGTGGTCCAGCGAAATCGACCCGTTCCCTGCTTCCATCAGCCATTCCCATTTCCCGAAAGTGGACCAACTGGGAGACATCACCAAGATAGAGAGACTGCCCTTCGCCGATATCATATGTGCAGGGTCCCCGTGCCAGGATCTGTCCGTGGCGGGGAAGAGGGAAGGGCTGAAAGGAGAGAGAAGTGGCCTGTTTCTATGTTCAACAAGACTTGTTTGGAAGATGCGGGGAGAATCCGCTGGAAAGTATCCCAGCTGCTTTATCTGGGAAAATGTTCCGGGAGCTCTTTCTTCCAATGGTGGCAAGGATTTCCGTATCGTCCTCGAGGAAATCCTCCAAACCGAGATTCCAGATCCTGCTAGTGGAAGATGGGCAAACGCCGGGATGGTTCGAACTGAACAAAGAGCTGCCAGCTGGCGAGTGCTGGACGCTCAATTTTGGGGAGTACCCCAGAGAAGGAAAAGAATCTTCCTTATCGCAAATCTATCAGGGAACGACGGAACAGAAATATTATTTGAGCCCCAGAGCCTGTCAGGGAATCTTGAGGAGAATCGCAAGACGGAAGAAGAAAATCCCGGGACCTCTTCTGGAAGCCATCAGGGTCCAGGCCAGGATAACAGAACCCTCCTGATGGATATCGCCCATCATGATGCTGCCGTCCGGATACAGGACGGGACTGCTCCTACGCTGACCGCCCATATGGGGACGGGAGGCCTGAACGTCCCGGTCCTGTACCAGAAGATGACAGGGACCCTGCTGGCCAGGGATTACAAAGGCCTGGATACCTTCGACATCGAGGAGGATAAATGCTTCGTGGAAAGGGACCGGCAGGGACTTACCATACGGAAATTGACACCGTTGGAATGTGAACGGCTCCAAGGGCTGCCGGACCACTGGACAGCCGGTGGGAGCGATGCCAAGAGATACAAGGCCATCGGGAATGGGATGGCCCAACCCTGTGCTGATTTTGTAATGAGGTGTGCCAAAGAGATGATCTGTCCGGTCTCATGGACGATGGATCCATGACCCGAACAAACCTATACAAACCTATACAAAGAAAAGGAGAGAAAAGATGAACAGGATATTCAAAGTAGTCTGGTCCAAAGTCCGCAAGTGTTACGTGGTGGTTTCCGAATACGGCCGCAGCAACCACAAGAAGAGCAGCACCGGCCAGCAGCTGGCGCCTCTCAACTTTCGCTTGAGCACCCGATTCTGCCGAGTAGCCATGGCAACATTCACCTTCTTAGCCTGTAACACGCTTTTTTTTGGAGGAGGGCAAACGGCATCGGCAGCTTCCATGCCTTCCACCTACACGAAAGATGGGGTTACGTATGATTATGACCATGCGTCGGGGTTGATGGGAATTTATTATAATACCTCAAAAAAAGGCTATGCGCTGGTTACTTATTCTGATGATACCTATGCTACAGTAGCTTCTTCTGTTACTGGTATTTATATTGGTGATCAAAATGTGCCAAGTGGTCCCTATTCTTCTGTCTCTGGAGGATATTCCAATACGGCAAGCGGTAACGAATCCTCTGTCTCCGGGGGACAAAGCAATACGGCAAGTGGTCGCTGGTCCTCTGTTTCTGGGGGGAAATCCAATACGGCAAGCGGTGATTCCTCCTCGGTCTCCGGGGGAGATGCAAATACAGCAAGCGGAAGTTACTCATCTGTCTCTGGAGGATGGGGAAATACAGCAAAAAGCGATCACGCATCTGTGTCTGGGGGAAGCGACAATACTGCGAGCGGAAATGGAGCATCTGTATCCGGAGGAACAGCCAATACGGCAAGCGGAGATACTTCCTCGGTCTCCGGGGGAGATGCAAATACAGCAAGCGGAACCTTCGCTTCTATCTCAGGAGGACTGCGTAATAAAGCAACTGAGAATAGTTCTTCAGTTTCTGGGGGAAGCAACAATACTGCGAGCGGTAATTACTCATCCATCTCGGGGGGGACTCAAAATACAGCAAATGGATATGCTTCTTCAATCTCTGGAGGTGCTTATAGTAAAACAATTGGAGACTATTCCTCTGTTTCTGGGGGACAAGGCAATACGGCAAGTGGATATGATTCTCTCGTTTCCGGGGGACAAGGCAATATCGCAAATGGCAGCGTTTCCTCGATATTAGGAGGAGAAGCTAATACAACTTTAGGAAATATCTCTTCAGTTTTGGGAGGTAAGAACGCAATAGTACAAGGGGGATATTCGACCGGCATTGCTGGTGGATCGACTGGGAGTTCTGCTGACCAGGCTCTTGCAGCTGGATATCAGTCTGTTGTAACCATCAAGAACGGTACGGCTGTTGGATATCAGGCCACGACAAATAAAGATGGCACCATCGCTTTCGGCCATGACAGCGGCGACGTATCCGGCTATACCGTGACCTGGCAAAAAGATTCCAACGGAAATAATGATTATACCAAGACTCCTACCATCACGGAGAACAAGTACACCTCCGACTACTACAACCGTCTCGTCAAAGTGGCCGATGGTCAGTCTCCCCATGATGTTGCGACGGTCGGCCAGACAATCGAACTGACTTCCGGTAATGGCATCAGTATCGTTGCCGATGGGACCAATGATATCGGCCAGAAAAAATACAAAATAATGGCTACAGTCAGTGCAGGAAGCTCCGGTATCGACTACGACGATTCTACGAAGGCCAGTGTGACCTTCGCCGGGACTAACGGTACCCGGCTGACCAACCTGATAGATGCACGGCTCACCGAATCTTCTACGGATGCCGTGACAGGCCGTCAGCTGTATGCTACCAATCAGAGCATCGCCGGATTTGCAAAAGACATTGCAAACAATACTTCTACCATCGCAACCCTCAGAAAAGCTGTGACCAATACTCAGAGCAGCGTGACAGCCATCGGGTCCAGCGTGGATTCCATGGACGGCCTGAAAGCAGATACATCCCTCAACAACCTGTCCGATGCCGGGAAACAGGTCATCGTGAACGCTGCCAACGATGCTGTCCAGGCGTATATGAAGAATCTGAAATCCGGGACTGCTTCCGGTACGACAGCTGCTACGGCCAAAACGGCGACCACCACAGTCAGCACAAATTCGCTGCTTTCCACCAGCCTCCTATCGAAGAAAGATCCAGTGAACCTCATGGCCAGCCTGATGGACACGGGTGCCGGAGATACCGAAACCTCTAAGCTGAAAGACGAAATGCAGACCATCAAGACCGATGTGAAAGACCTTCAATCCAAGACCATCCAATATGATTCCGCCGATGGGTCCAGAGTGACACTGAAAGGGAAAGATGGTACTACCCTTACCAACGTCAAGGCCGGGAAGGTGGAAGCCGGGTCCAGAGAAGCCGTGAATGGAGACCAGCTCCATGAAGAACAGGTGGAACGGAAGAAGGCGGATACAGCCATCCTTGCCAGCGTGGGAAATCTGGGCGAAAGGAACGCCATCAACGAAGCCCATCTGGATCAGCTGGACCAGGATGTGACACGGCTGGGCAATCAGGTGAACAAGCTGGATACCAAGATCGACAAGGTGGGAGCAGGAGCAGCTGCCCTGGCAGCCCTGCATCCCCAGGACTTCGACCCGGATGACAAACTTTCATTTGCAGCCGGTATGGGCAACTACAACGGAACCCAGGCAGCTGCTGTAGGTGCCTTTTATAGACCGGACGACCGGACGACCCTTTCTGTAGCCGGAACTTTCGGGAATGGAGAAAACATGATGAACCTGGGCGTTTCCCTGAAACTGGGGAAAGGCAGCCCCTATGCCGGGATGAACAAACGCCAGCTCATCCAGGTGGTCAATAACCAGGGCTCCGTCATCGATGGCCAGCAGAAACAGATTGCTGACCTGCAAGCTCAGATGGCCGAAATGCAGAAAGCCATCGAAAACATGAAGAAAAAATAAAAGAAACATCTCCTGGGCCGGACCCATCAGATGGTTTCATAAAACAATCCCCAAAAAAAGGAGAGAAAAAGATGAATAAGATTTTCAAAGTGGTATGGAGCAAAGCAAAACGGTGTTGGGTCGTGACCAGTGAATATGGTCGGAGCACCCATAAGAAATCCCTGACCGGGAAGATCCTGGCCACCATCTTTGCGGGCATGGTGGCAGCCGGGAACATGGCATATGCAGCGGATCCTGTGACTTACGATGATTCCACAAAGTCCACAGTGTCCCTGGGCGGGGCCTCCGGTACCAAAATCAGCAACGTGGCAGATGGCCAGCTGGCAGCCGGGAGCAAGGATGCCGTCAATGGCCGTCAGCTGTACGCCACCAACCAGAGCATTGCTGACCTGAATAACAGCGTTCTGGAGAACGCCGCCAACATCGGCGACCTCCAGACCAACGTCATCAACATCAAGACCGCCAACAGCCAGCTGAAGAGCAAGGTCAACACCCTGGATACCCAAGTAACTACCGGGTGGAACGCCACCATCGATGGTGCGAAAGTAAAGACCATCAACCCCAGTGCCAACTACCTGAACTTTACAACCGGGGATGACATCGAACTGGCAGACCCTGGCAACGGGAGCATCCAGATTTCCGTGAAGCCCACCGGCAAGGTAGAAGTAGGGAATACTCATGTGGTTTCCGGAGATGTAGTCTACCAGGCCATCAACACCTTATCTACCGATACTGACAGCAAACTGGCTCTGAAGGCTAATGTAAATGCCTCCAATATCGGTAAGAACCTGAAAGGATCCGATGGCATTACTCCGGCCACGGAAGAAGAACAGAAAGCCAACCTGAATCAATGGGGCGAAGCCATCGGCACCGGCAGCATCGCTTCCGATTCCAGCCAGCTGGTAACGGGGAAAACAGTGTACAGCGAGGTCCGTCCCACTGCCGATGGGAAATATGTGAAGACCACGAAGACCACGGGCGAGAACCTGGCTGCCCTGGATACCCAGGTGGGCACCAATACCGGAGATATCAAGGACCTGAAAGATCTGAAGAACATCACGGAAGCAGGACAGACCGTGATCAAGAACCTGTCCAAGGATGCCGTACAGGTGAAGGCTGGAGACCGGGTGAAGGTGGATGAAGCCGTGGATGATGCCACCGGCAACAAGACCTACACCATCTCTGCCAAGAATGACGGCAAAGTGGAAAAAGGCAATACGGATCTGGTGAGCGGGGACACCGTGAACACCGCCATCGAAAATGCCATCCAGGATTCCACCACAGATACGGACAGCAAACTGGCCCTGAAGGCTAATGTAGACGCTTCCAATATCGGTAAGAACCTGAAAGGATCCGATGGCATTACTCCGGCCACGGAAGAAGAACAGAAGGCTAACCTGAATCAATGGGGCGAAGCCATCGGCACCGGCAGCATCGCTTCCGATTCCAGCCAGCTGGTGACGGGGAAAACAGTGTACAGCGAGGTCCGTCCCACTGCCGATGGGAAATATGTGAAGACCACGAAGACCACGGGCGAGAACCTGGCTGCCCTGGATACCCAGGTAGGAACCAATACCGGAGATATCAAGGACCTGAAAGATCTGAAGAACATCACGGAAGCAGGACAGACCGTGATCAAGAACCTGTCCAAGGATGCCGTACAGGTGAAGGCTGGAGACCGGGTGAAGGTAGATGAAGCCGTGGGTGATGCCACCGGCAACAAGACCTACACCATCTCTGCCAAGAATGACGGCAAAGTAGAAAAAGGCAATACGGATCTGGTAAGCGGGGACACCGTGAACACCGCAATGGAAGGACTGAAGACCAGCATTGCTGATCTGAAAGGGAATGTAGTCCTCTATGATTCTTCTCTGAAGGATGTGGTCACTTTCGCCGGGACTAACGGTACCCGGCTGACCAACCTGATGGATGCACGGCTTACCGAATCTTCTACGGATGCCGTGACGGGTCGTCAGTTGTATGCTACCAACCAGAGCATCGCCGGGTTCGCCAATGATATCGCCAATAACACCAAGACCATCGCTACCCTCAGGAAGGCTGTGACCAATACCCAGAGCAGCGTGACCGCCATCGGATCCAGCGTGGATTCCATGGACGGCCTGAAAGCGGATGCATCCCTGAACAATCTGTCCGATGCCGGGAAACAGGTCATCGTGAACGCTGCCAACGATGCCATCCAGGCATATATGAAGAACTTGAAGACCGGGGGAAGTCCTTCCACCAGTACCACGGCTTCCCCGGCCAAGGCAGCGACCACCACGGTCAGTACAAATTCGCTGCTTTCCACCAGCCTCCTGACCAAGAAAGCTCCAGTGAACCTCATGGCCAGCCTGATGGCTGCGGATACCGGTACTGCCAGCGATACGGCAGTCCCTGTGAATTATGATGATTCTACGAAAGCAACTATTTCCCTGGGCGGTGCTTCCGGAACCACCGTCAGCAACGTGGCGGATGGTCAGCTGGCAGCCGGGAGCAAGGATGCCGTCAATGGCCGTCAGCTGTACGCCACCAACCAGAGCATCGCTGACCTGAATAACAGCGTCCTGGAGAACGCCAGCAACATCGGCTCTGTACAGAGTGATGTAATCAATATCAAGACCGCCAACAGCCAGCTGAAATCCACTGTGAATACTTTGAACACCCAGGTAACTACCGGGTGGAACGCCACCATCGATGGTGCAAAAGTGAAGACCATCAACCCCAGTGCCAACTACCTGAACTTTGCAACCGGCGATGATGTGAAGCTGACGGACAACAATGGTTCCATCAAGATTGCCCTGGCTGCCTCCGGAAAAGTGGAAGCCGGAAACACCCATGCAGTGACCGGGGATGCCGTATACAAGGCACTGGCCAATACGCCCACCGTGGGAGCCATGGAAGGGAAAGCCAATACGGCTCTGGACAATCTGAACGATACCGGGAAGCAGATTGTGAAAGATCTGGCCAAAGAAGCCGTGGCTGCTGATCTGGACACGAAAGCCAATACAGATGCTTCCAATATCGATGTTGGAAGCTGGTCCAGAAAACTTGCCACCGGCAAGGCCGAAGCTGGTAACACCGGACTGGTAAATGGCAATGCACTTTATGAAGCTGTGAAAGATAAGGCCGACAAAGATTCTGTCTATACGAAGGATGAGACCTATAACCGGAGTGAAATCGACAGCAAGGTATCTGGCATGAATACGGCTCTGGATGGGAAAGCCAACACCAGCCTGGATAATATCACAGATGCCGGGAAACAGGTCATCAAGGATACCCTGAAAGCCGATCTTGACAAGAAAGCTGATACCGAAGGTTCCAATATCGATACCGACGCATGGACCGAAAAACTGGCCACCGGCAAGGTGGAGGACGGAAACACCAGCATGGTGACTGGCGGGACAGTCTATAAAGCTCTGAAGGATATTTCCGCAAGCTCCGGCCTCGTCAAAGATGACGGGAATACGGTCAGTGTGTCCAGTGATTCCGCTTCTACCGTAGTCGATATGACCAACAAGGACGGCAATGCCCGCATCGTCAAAGGCGTGGAAACCGATGGGACAGATGCCACTTCTGCTGCCAACGTGGGCTATGTGGAAGGCAAGACCCAGGACCTGAAGAGAGATATCCAGGATATGGGAAGCCGACTCACCCAGGATATCGACCGGGCCGGGGCCAATGCTGCCGCCCTGGCCGCTCTCCATCCTCTGGACTACGATCCGGACAACAAGCTGGAATTCGCCGGTGGCTACGGCCATTACCGGGGAGCCAATGCTGGTGCCCTGGCTGCCTTCTACCATCCTGATGAGAACGTGATCCTCAGCCTGGGAGGCACCATGGGCAACGGCAACTCCATGGTGAACGCCGGTGTCACCTTCAAACTGGGGCCCAAGGGCCACGCCGCCCTCAGCCGGACCGCCCTCACCAACGCCCTCCGGAAAGAACAAGAGAAGAACAAGGTGGCCATGGCCCAGATCCAGGGCCTGAACAGCAAAGTTGAACGGCTGGAAAGCCTGGTCCAGACCCTCATGGCCAAAGCGGACAAATGAAACAGGACCTGCCGGAACCCGGGAACTGTCTCCCGGGTTCCGGCAGTCCATCTGATGACAAGGAGGAAAGATGCTGGAAACGATAAGAAAGAGCATCGTTGACGGGACAGATTACACCTATGTAAGGAACCACAGCAAGGAAGTGGATGCCATGGAAGAGAAACTGGCCGGATTGTACGGTGCCAGCCATGTGCTGCTCACGAGTAGCGGCATGGCTGCCATCTCCACCTTCTTCGACAGCTTCCCCATCTGGGACGAGGAGAAGCGGATAGACTGGAACCCACCCTTCACCATCCTCATGGACCGGAACACCTATTATGAGACACGGGAACTGGTGGAGAAGTTCACCTCCCACAAGGTGATCTACCTGGATTTCAAGAAGATGATGGAAGAAGAGCATCCAAAAGATTGGGAGAAAATCTTCTCCCAAGTCATGGAGGTGGTCCCCATCCAGATCGTCTATCTGGATTATCCGGATTTCTTCGGGACCATGGTAGACCTGCGGAAAGTGGCGGTAATGGCCCATCAGAAAGGGGCCATCCTCATGGTGGACAACAGTATCCTGTCCATCGGGGGAGCGGATCCCCTGACTATGGGAGCGGACATCGTGGTAGAAAGCTACACCAAATACGTCATGGGCCACGGAGACTGCATGGCCGGAGGGATTATTTTCGGCCATTCAGAAGGGGCCCATCTGGCCTACAAGCAGGTGAAGAGACGGATCGGTCGGGCCGGGAGGTACATTCCGCCAGAGACCCTGTACCTCATCGACCGAGGCCTGGAGACCCTGGACATAAGGCTGGGACGACATACCCAGTCTGCCAAGAAAATCCGGGATGCTCTCGTTGGGGCTGGCCATACGGTCCTCTGGGCCGGGAAAGGGGGGAGCCTGATCCTCCCCGGGAAGAAGCAGGACTTCTGCAAGGACCTGGAGGTCTTCCGGAAGCTGCCCACCTTCGGCACCACCTATTCCACCTGGGGGTACGTCCGGAGCCCGGATTACTACACCGTGGGGGATTATGTGAGGCTGTTCGTGGGCCTGGAACCGGTGGAGAACCTCCTGGAGGACCTGTCCCGGGCCAAGATAATCTGAATATAAGGAAGTGAGCACATGGTAAAGAAAGTGAGATTGCTCTGGACCGGAGGGTGGGATTCCACCTTCCGGATGGTCCAGCTCTCCCATATGGAAGGGGTGGAGGTCCAGCCAGTATACATCACCGGGAAGAAAGCCAGTGTGGAGCAGGAGAAGAAGGCCATCCGGAAGATCTGGAGGGCCCTCATGGAAAAACATCCCAAGTGCCTGTTCCACCATGTGGAATATGTGGAGAAAGGGAAAGATTTCGCCGTCCCCCGGGCCTTTGACGAGGCCTACCGGAGGCTCCAGGAGCGGTTCCCCGCCCTGGGCGACCAGTACCGGATGCTGGGGGCCTATGCAGCCCTCCATCCGGGAGTGGAACTGGGAGAGGAACACTATTACGAGAAGCCCGGCACCCTCTATTCCATCTTCAACGCCGTGGGAGGGCTCCGGTTCGATGGGGACGGTATCGGCCATCTCCCCGGGACCGTCCTGGACCCGGACATCCGGCTCCTCTTCGGGAATTACAGCTTCCCCATCGCCCGGTATAAGGAAGTGGAGATGAAAGAGATGGTGGAACGTTGGCATGACGAGGACATCATGGCCCACATCTGGTTCTGCCAGGACCCTATCCATGGGGAACCCTGTGGATGCTGCGTGCCCTGCCAGATCAAGATGAAGGCCCATATGGACTTCCTTCTGCCGGAGGAGAGCAAGAAGCGGTACCGGGCCTTCAAGACCATCGAGGCCCAGGACCCGGAGAAGGCGGAAGCCTTCCGGAGCTTCCTCAAAGGAGAGAAAGAGAGAGGGCTGGCCTTCATGGCCAGTCTCAGCCGCTGGTGGAAGACCGAAGAAGTGCAGAAAGAGAAAGAACGCCTGGAAGCAGAGATCCGGGAATTCCAGAAGATTATGGAATGTGCCTAAAGGCACGAAAAGGAAATGGAAATGGAACAGAAAACGAAAAGACGGATTGCTCTGGCCATCCTGCTGGGGAATTTCTGGTGTGGGAGCCTGGTACAGGCTGGAACACCGGTACTTGCCCCAGATATTCTGGCAGGAAATATTACATACTATAACAGTGGCAGTATAAATAAGGATAAGATGGGAAAAGCAAATGTTACAGGATCACCTATTGACACTAAAAACTTAAATTTTAGCAAAGATTTTATAATCGACCAAGGAGAATACCAATTAGTATATTCTGCCGCTTATAACAGCACATATGGTTTAAAAGCAGGTCACTTATATAAATTCAGTCCTGGTGTAGATAGTTACTGGACAGGTGCAGATAATGAAGGGAACGGAGGATACCAAGTAACGGTTAGCAGATTCACTGATATGGGTGAAGCCAAAAAAGCACTGGCAGCTGCTTCCGGAGGAATCTTCGATACCGACGGGACCACGGACCAGGACCTGCACACCAAAGGTGGCATGACCGTGGACAAAGATTCCCATACCAAGGGAAATTCCGTGACCGATGGGAATGAGACCGTTGGGAAGGACCTGGATGTGAAAGGCAATGAGACCGTGGGAGGCAGTTCCACCGTCAAAGGCAATGAGACCGTGGAAGGAGACGCCCACGTGAAAGGGAACCAGACGGTGGACAAAGATTCCACCGTCCAAGGAAACCAGAATGTGAAAGGCAATTCCACCATCGAGGGAGATACCGAAACCAAAGGGAATTCTACAGTAGACAAAGATTCCCATATCAAAGGAAGCCAGACAGTGGATGGCACCAGTATCCTCACAGGAGATGTGACCACAGGAGGGAATACCACCGTTGGGAAGGACCTGGACGTGAAGGGGAACTCTACCTTAGAAGGAGATACCGAGACCAAAGGGAACGCCACCGTGGATGGAACAAGCCATCTGGTGGGCGATGTGACCATGGATGGTAATGCTACCGTTGGGAAGGATCTTGACGTGAAAGGCAATACCACTACACGGGGCAATTCCTACGTGGAAGGAGATGCCCAGACCATGGGCAACCAGAATGTGGAGAAGGACCTGACGGTGAAAGGAGATTCTGACCTTCAGGGGAACACGGAAGTTGGGAAAAATCTCGATGTCAAGGGTGAGACCACCCTGGAAGGAGCCCTCAAAGCCCTGGCAGACGCTGAATTCGGGAAAGATGTCACCGTCAAGGGAGATACCGATCTCCAGGGCAACGCCCATGTAGGCAAAGACCTGACGGTAGATGGCAATATCGGTACTAAAGGCAATCAGACAGTGGATGGTGCCAGCCACCTGGTAGGCGATGTGTCCATGGACGGCAATGCAACCGTAGGCAAGAATTTGACTGTCAATGGCAGCACCAACCTGAAGGACACCAGGGTGGATGGCACATTCGAAACCACCGGCAAGGCCACCTTCGATGGGGACACCGAGACAAGAGGGAACGCTTCCTTCGGGAAGGACGTATCCATCGCCGGGAATGAGACCGTAGGAGGGAATTCCCATGTAAAGAAGGACTTCACGGTGGATGGCACCAGCCATCTGGTGGGCGATGTAACCATGGATGGTAATGCTTCTGTTGGGAAGGATCTTGACGTGAAAGGCAATACCACTACACGGGGCAATTCCTACGTGGAAGGAGATGCTCAGACCATGGGCAACCAGAACGTGGAGAAAAACCTGACGGTGAAAGGAGATTCTGACCTTCAGGGGAACACAGAAGTTGGGAAGAATCTCGATGTCCAGGGTGAGACCACCCTGGAAGGAGCCCTCAAAGCCCTGGCAGACACTGAATTCGGGAAAGATGTCACCGTCAAGGGAGATACCGATCTCCAGGGCAACGCCCATGTAGGCAAAGACCTGACGGTAGATGGCAATATCCATACTAAAGGCAATCAGACAGTGGACGGTGCCAGCCACCTGGTAGGCGATGTGTCCATGGACGGCAATGCTACCGTAGGCAAGAATTTGACTGTCAATGGCAGCACCAACCTGAAGGACACCAGGGTGGATGGCACATTCGAAACCACCGGCAAGGCCACCTTCGATGGGGACACCGAGACAAGAGGGAACGCTTCCTTCGGGAAGGACGTATCCATCGCCGGGAATGAGACCGTAGGAGGGAGTTCCCATGTAAAGAAGGACTTCACGGTGGATGGCACCAGCCATCTGGTGGGCGATGCTACCATGGACGGTAATGCTTCTATCGGCAAAGATCTTATTGTCAATGGGAATTCCGACCTCCAGGGCAACGCCCATGTAGGGAAAGACCTTCAGGTGGATGGGAACATCAACCTGAAAGGGAATGTCCTGTCCCAGGACGGCGATTTCGCCGGGAACATCCAGGCCGGAGGCAATGGCACCATCGGAAAGGACCTGACGGTCAAAGGCACGAGCGACCTGAAAGGGGACGTGCTGACTGAGAACAACCTCACTGTGGGGAAAGATGCCCAGATTGGAAAGAATCTCCATGTGAAGGGCACCAGCCAGTTGGACGGTGCCACCACTGTCGGCACCGAGAAAGCTCCCACCAGCTTCACGGTCCATGGGACCACCAACCTCCACGGCGATACCGTGATCGGCAGCGAAAGTGCT
This sequence comes from Acidaminococcus sp. HCP3S3_G9_1, assembly GCF_052122455.1. Classification (NCBI taxonomy): domain Bacteria; kingdom Bacillati; phylum Bacillota; class Negativicutes; order Acidaminococcales; family Acidaminococcaceae; genus Acidaminococcus; species Acidaminococcus sp. HCP3S3_G9_1. The sequence goes on from NZ_JBQKCH010000010.1 coordinate 46,736, forward strand.
CCGGCGGATCTGACGGTCCATGGCGGAGCCAACATCAAGAAAGATATGCTGGTGGAAGGCAGCGCCGGGATCGTCCATGACCTGGAAGTGGGCGGGAACGCCAATATCCACGGGAACCAGACTGTGGACGGAGATGGCCATTATAAAGGGTCCCTCACCGTGGACAAAAACCTCACGGTGAACGGGTCCGTATTCACATCCGGTGACAGTGGCACCCAGGGCAACTACACCGTAGGCAAGGACCTCGCCGTCAAGGGCGATGCCCATGTGGACGGGAAGGTCGTGGCCGAAGATGCCATCCTGGGTGGCAAGAGCATGAACAGCGAGATGGCCAAGATGAACGACCGGATCAGCGGCGTAGGGGCCGGAGCTGCCGCCTTGGCTGCCTTGCAGTATGACAATTCCGATTCCCGGTGGCAGATTGCAGCCGGTGTCGGGAGCTACAAGAGCAAGAACGCCACGGCCCTGGGGGCCCGGTACCATTTCACCGACCGGATCAGTGCCCATGTGGGGGCCACCCTGGGCACCGATGACCGGATGGTCAACGGAGGGATCACCTTCGCCCTGGGGCCCAGCGTGAAACGGAGCCTCACGGACGAAGACAAGGCCGAAATCAAGCAGCTGAAGGACGACAACAACGCCCTGAAGAAGATGGTCATGAAACTGACCAGCCGTATCAACGCCCTCCTGCCGGACGATTCCAAACGGAGCAGCTTCCCCGATGTGCCCAAAGGCCATTGGGCCAACAAGGCCGTGGAGACCCTGAAGGGCAACGGTGTGGTGGAAGGCTATCCGGACGGGAACTTCCAGGGAGACAAGAAAATGACCCGGTACGAATACGCCAAGATGCTCTATGAAGCCCTGGAGAAAGGGAAGAAAGTGGACCAGGATATAGTGGATGAATATTCCGAGGAGCTGATGAAAATCCAAAAGGAATATGAACCCTACACAAAGTGAAAGAAGGCCGGGACGGGCCGGGGGAACCCGGCCCCGCCGGGCCAGCGGGGAGGCATGGGAGTGAAACGGAAAACATTGAGCAGGAAAGTACGGCAGCAGGTCTATGAGAAGTATGACGGCCATTGCGCCTATTGTGGCTGTGAGCTGGCATACAAGGATATGCAGGTAGACCACGTGGACCCCTGCTACCGGAATGACCCGGAAAGCAAGACGGGGAACGAGGTGAAGAAATCCGCCGATGAACTGAACCAGCTGGACAACCTGATGCCCTCTTGCAGGATGTGCAACTTCTACAAAGGGACGGGGAACCCAGAAATGTTCCGGGATAAATTGCAGGAATGTCTCCTGCCCAACACCATCCGTCCCTTCCAGTTCCGCCTGGCCCAGAAATACGGCCTGGTGGAAGTCCATGAGAAACCGATCCGATTCTACTTCGAAGAAGTGGAAGAAAGGAGAAAAGATGAAAGTCCAGATCATTCCGCCTAAGACTGGAGAGATAACGCCGGAATTCGTGGCGGAAGTCCTGAAGATCCTGTTCAAGACCCTTAAAGAGCAGAAATGCAAAGATGAAGCCACAGGCATCGAATTTCCCGTCACCATCAGTGATATCAATCTCTATTTCACTACACGGGACCCGGATGGGAAGCCGGTGCCTCTTAAAAATCAGGATACCAATGAACCTGCCGTCTGGGAAGCAAGGATGGAACCGATCTATATCGTACGGCCTCCAATGAAGAAACTCTATACCGATGATACCAAACACGTGTACATCTATCAGAAATAGATGCAGTGTTGGCATAGAAAGGAGAAACAATCATGGCAGAGAAAGACAAGGTCCAGAAGGACAACGAGGAAATCAGGAAGATGAAGGCGGAGCGGGGGAAGCTCCTCCAGGAGAACATCGGGAAAGCTTTCCCGAAAGAGAAGGAAGCCTACCTGAAGGAGACCGGGAAAGACTGGAAACAGGTGAAATTCCATTTCGTCTCCAAAATGAAAGAAAAGCATCCGGAAAAATACCGGGAAGTCTGGAAAGAGACCTGTGCCGAATTCCAAAAGGCCCATCCAGAAAAGGAAGTGAGCCAGGGGAAGGATTACAAATACAATCCCCGGGAACGCTGGGAAATCCAAAACCTGATCCTCAACGACCCCCGGTTCCAGAAGATCAACGAACGGGAGGGCTTCGACCTCCAGACCGCTGATTACAAACAGCGGGCCAAACAGGTCGCCCTGATCTACAGTGAGAACAAAGGCGTGCTCTCCAAAGAGTATAAGGGAATCGTCAAGAAGGCCCAGGAACGGGCCCAGCTGTTCAACGAGAAGAAGAACGGCGAACGGCTCCAGTACCAGATTGTGAACTTCGCCAAGACCTATCCCGACAAATTCCCCATGAAAGAAGCCACGCCCCAGAATGTCATCAAAGACCTGGAACAGGAATTCGATGACAAGAACTATCCTGTAAAACTGATGCAGTATGCGGCCAAATATCCGGAGACTCTGGCCCAGACCCAGACTCCGGCCATGGACAAGGATGGGAAACCCATCCTGAACCATGACGGGACCCAGAGCTACGTCTACAACCGGGATTTCGACAGGACCCTGGTCAATGTATCCGAGGACCTGATGAAGCACCCGGAACGGGCAGAAGAATACGGGAAAGACCACCCGGAATTCAAGACCCAGGATATCACGGAAGTGGAACTGAGAGATTTCATCATGGATCCGGAAGTGACCTCCCGGGAAAGCACCAAACGGAAGAATCTGTATCGAAAACTGGACAAGGAATTCACCGACATGGATCTGGAGAAGAACACCCGGAAACGGACGGCCAAATTCATGCAGAGCGAACAGGGTGTCCAATGGAAAGCCGACAAGGAAAGGGAAAAAGCCCACAAACAGCTGAAAGCCCTGGTATCCAAGGAAAATTCCAAGAAGAAACAGAACGAGATGGAACGGTAAAGGAGGAAAAAGGAATGAAAGACGAAGAGATCATGGTGAAGAGCGGTGACAAGATCCCCTTCGGGCTGGTGGAAGCCTGTATGGATCCTGATGTGATGGTGGACACGGAAATCGCCCTACCGGACGATTCCACGGCCCAGGAATACTACGACCTGTACTGCCGGAAATATGAAGCCAGATACGGGGAAGCCCCCGCTCTGTAAGGAGATGTCCAAAGGCCCTGCTGCACAGCGACAGGGCCTTTTCCTGGAAGAAGGGATGATATGTCGGACGAAAAAGGAAAATGGCTCTATCCCAAGAGAAAAGCCGGATATCTGAAGGATTCCCATCTGGAAGAAAAAGATGTGCTGTTCCAGGACCCGAAAACACCATCAGACCGGTATTCCCTAATCCGGGTCAGCGGGCTCCGCTGCCGGGTCCAGAGATACCGGGACGGAGACCTGGAGGGCCCCGCCAGGATTCTGTGGCTCCCGGAAATCGCCGCCCTGCTGGGATGGGGATGCAGCGAACTGAAAGCCCTGCTGGATAAAGAACTGGAGGAAGGATGACCATGGGAGAGAACAAAGGACAGGAAATCCTGAAAGAAGCTCAGGTCCAAAAGGAACAGATGCTGGAAAGACAGCTGAAAGCCCTGCTGATCCGGCTGTATTGCAAACTGGTGGAGAAGCTCCGCCTGGCGGATGAGAAATACCACGAATACATCATCCGATACGAAAAAGAAAAACTCCGCCAGGAAGAAAAAGACTTGGAGAAAAAAGAAGAAGAGAAAAAAGAACAGGAAGAACAAAAGAAAGAAGAGGAAAAAAACAGAGGACAAAAAGATGGGCAGAAAGATGCTGCCGTCCTCATCGACACCATGACCACACAGATGGTCCTGGAAAATGCTGTGGAAGCCTACTACCGGAGCCGGAGGGAGAAGACACCGGAGACCGAGAAGATCCCTTCCGAAAAATGGAAGGATATCCAGGAACACTGGCAACGGACGGAGCTGCCGGGACAGCTCCAGAAGGACCTGGCGAAGATCAGGGAAATCCAGAAAGAACGGCAGGGTCTCCTCAAGGAAAAAGTGAAGGACCTGGTCAATGACCACCGGATACCGGAAGAGAGACGGCAGGAGATGAATGAACAGGTGGAACTGGCCGGTGGCATGAAAGGCCTGGATGAACAGAAAGCCGGTGAAATTGTCCATGACCATAAAGAACACATGGAAGCAGATATCCAGAACCTGAAAGAAAAGAAAGAAGAGAACCAGAAATCCCTACAGGATGGAAAACCTAAAGAAAAAACAGAAGCAAAATCCAAAAAACAGGACATCCAACGGGACATGGAAAGAAAAATGGAAGTGAAAGACGCATAGAACCATTCCATAAGGAAGCCCGTTGCCAAGCAACGGGCTGAACTTTTTTCGGCTTTTTTCCTGTCCCATTTTAATGGCTCCAGCCTACCGGACAAGGGCCGGAAAATTTTTGTCCGGAAGATCACCGGCCAAAATTTTTCCGGTCCCTCCGGGCAGACCCTTGTCCTCACGGCTTCCGCCATTAGAAAGGGGCCAAGAAAAAAGCCTCAAAAAACGGGCAGCCGGGACACCGGCAAGACCTAAAGGGGCAACGCCCCTCTAAACTCCCATGGGCCACAGGCCCTTGGAACGGGAGCCGGGGTGCCGGGGTGCCGATGGAGAAAGGGGAATGGCAATGTTACAGATGGATGAATTGTTCGAAAAGACCTACGGGAGCGATATCTCTTCCTTGACCGTGAACCAGCTGGTACGGCTGATCCTGGACAAGAGAAATGAAAATAAGGCCGATGAAATCGTGACCGATGAGAATGGATTCTTTAACAATGGGAGCCGTTTCAACTGTGCAGAACAGTTCCAGATGGAATACGGGCTCAGCCAGAAAGATTCCCAACGGCTCCTGGCGGCCATGGAACTGGGCAAACGGATGGTCCAGGCAGAAACCCTGCGGAAAGCGAGCATCCATAGCCCGGAAGATGCAGCCAACCTCATGATGCCCCGGCTCCGGTATGAGCCCATCGAGCACTTCCAGGTCATCCTGCTGAACAGCAAGGGAAAGGCCATCAAAATCGTGAACATCAGCACCGGGAGCCTCAATGCTTCCGTGGTCCATCCCCGGGAAGCCTTTTCCCCGGCCATCGTAAACCATGCAGCCGCCATCGTGGCCGTCCACAACCATCCGTCCGGGGACCCGACCCCCAGCCGGGAGGATAGGGATCTGACCCAACGTCTGCTCAAATCCGGGGAAATCCTGGGAATCCCGATGGTGGACCATATCATCATCGGGGACAGCATCTATTACAGCTTCAAGGAACACGGACTCATCTGAGAGCCCGGCCCCAGCCCGGAAGGGCTGGGGCGACCAAAGGAGGGAAAACGAAATGGAAAGAACGTTGGAAAACATCCGGAACAGCCCGTTCGCTGAAGATTTGGAAGACCTACTGACCGTGGCCCTGCTCATCCTGTGCATCCCTTTCTGGATGGGACGGGTTGCCTGGAAGGGAATCCAGAGGATGAGCGTGAAAGCGTTCGCCCAAATCGTGGGGATGCTGACAGGCCTGTTCCTGTTCGGTTGTGTGTTGGCTGTATTAGGCTGAAAAAAGGAGGAATTTACCATGAAGAAAATCATCAACAAGAAAACTTACGATACGGAAAAAGCGACTTTTATCGGGGAATGGGACAACGGAGAGTCGCCGACCGATTGCCTGGATTATATCCAGGAACAGTTGTACATGACCGCTGACCATGAATTCTTCATCCATGGCCGGGGCGGAGCCCGGACGGCCTATGGGCGGTACGTAGGCTTCGATTCCTGGGCGGGGGGACAGAAAATCCGCCTGTTGGCAGACAGCACTGCCCGGAGAGTGGTAAGGAAGCACCTCCCTGAAAAATATCATGAGCTTTTCGGGGAAAAACCGCTCTACGAGATCAAGGACGAAACAGGGGAGACCGTCGATGTAGGGAGCTGGGAACAGATTTCCGATGCATGGAAAGCCACCAAAGCCAATCCTTGTGTAAAGCGCAGATTCGCCCTCTGGGAAGAGCAGGAAGACGGGAGCCATCGACTCAGAGATGAAGCTGTCGGGGAAGGATATGAAGAATATGAAAAAGAAGAATTGAAAAATTACTTTGCATTAAACCTGTACGGCTCCGGCTGGCGGGCCGATGACCGGGAAGAACTCCAATATCAGTACAATTTCACGGACCGGGAAGTAGAAACCCTTTGTGAAATCCTGGAAGACATCGAAAAGAACGAAGAGTGAAGGCCGGGCGGGGCTCACAGCCCCGCCACCTAGAAAAGAAAGGAGAAATGGATATGAAAATCAACAAGACCTATGTGCTGAACCACAGAAACATGGATAAGAATCTCAGACCTGATGACTATCGTTACTGCGATGAATACGCAGGAATCAGTGACATCGCTTCATTGATTTATCGGACCAGTGATTCGAAAGAAATCGGAGAGATTCCTTTTGGGGAGGACGGACGATACAAAGCCCACCTCATCGCTGGCATGACCCCGGTGCCGGGCCATTACAGCCTTGTCCTGGATACCCAGGAACCATGGCTGTGGCTCTACGACGATAACGAAAAGACCCTGGACCTGTACAACAAGGACGGATTCCAGATCTATCGGGCTGGCGAAATGGGCCTGCTCATCCGTTTCAAGTGATGGGAGGAGAAAAAATGAATTGGATTGAATGATTCCCCAAAAAATCACCCCAGCCCGATCCGGGCTGGGGCCATGGAAGGAAAGGATAGATATGAAAGACACTCAAAGATTGAAAGAAGCCCTGTTGGAAGCCATCGAAGTGGATACGATGACCGTAATCCCAATCCATGATATCGCTCTTAAAATCGGACTCAGACACGTGCCCAGCAATGACATCTATGTCATGGTCCGGAATATCTGCCGGAAACATCCGGAGTATCATCTGGTGGCCTTTACCTCGCCTGGGAAACCATGGAGTGTGTTCGTGGATGGCGTACTCACCTGCTGCGATTTCGAGGAATGAAAAATACGACGGCAGGAGATGGGAAGATGGAACAATGGAAAATCGTGACATTTTACGGAAAGAATCGAGAATTCATCCATTCCATCCAACCGTATCCTCTGGTAGCCCAGAGCATACGGAAGGAGGAGGGACGGCACATCGGCTATGCAGCCTTCCGGGATGCCCGGACCCGGAGAATCTTTGCTGCCGTGGTGGTATGGGAGAAGACCGGAGTCACAGGCGTATACCGTTATACCCTGGAATACGAAGACACGAACCCGCCCCACCATCGAGCGACGAAGAAAATCTTGATGATGCTGACCCGGACGGAAAATCCGGATGCCCTGGCATGGCGGAAAGAATGCTTCGAACAGCTGAAAAGAAGAAGATTCAAATCGACTTTTGAAATGACCAAAAACACCATGGAAAAAAAGTAAAACCAGAGCAGAAAAATGTCATTTAAAATGACAAAATCCCTGGAACCCATCGTTCATATGTGATAAAATAAAGATGTGAAAAGAAATGATGTCCCTGTAGCTCAGAGGCTGAGAGCTACCGACTTATAATCGGCAGGTCACTGGTTCGAATCCAGTCTGGGACTCCAAAAATGCGGTAACGGGCCGGAATCTTTCCCGTTTCATCGACCCGACCGCACCCCGGAAATAAAGCGGACCCCTCGTCCGCTTTCCTTTGGAAACAAAAGTTATATATATCCATGCAGATGAAGAACTGCATGGATATGCGGAAGGAGAAAGACATGGAAAAGAAAAATGGAAAGATCTATGTGGTGGCCAACCAGAAAGGCGGAGCCGGAAAGACCACCACGGCAGCGGCCATGCTGTCCGGCTTCACCAGGAGAGGATACCGGGTCCTGGGCATCGACCTGGACCCCCAGATGAGTCTCAGCAAGAGGGTGAAGGCGGATACGGAAGCTCCTGGGACGGCAGAAGTCATCAAGAAGGAAATACCCATCGGAGAGACCCTCCAGGAGACTGGAGAGCACGGCTGGATCAGCCCGGCCAACGGCATCCTGGCCAACATCGACCAGGACCTGACCGGGCTGAAGGCCATCGGGAAACTGGAAGCCCTGAAGAAGGCCATACGGCCTCTCAGGAAGGATTTCGACTTCATCGTGATAGATACCCCTCCCGCCATGGGAACTCTCCTCATAAACGGGCTGGCGGCCTGTGACGAGGTCATAGTGCCGACGGAGGCTTCACTCCTAGGCATCCAGGGCGTCGCCCAACTGAAAGAGACGGTGGACGCTGTGGAGGAGAACATCACCCCGGGAATCCGGATCGGGGGCATCCTCCTGGTCCGGTTCAATCCCCAACTGGTGCTGAACCGGAGCCTGCTGGCCACCTTGCAGACAGAAATCGCACCGGCCATAGGGTCCAGGGTATACCGTTCCATGGTCCGGGAGAGTGTGGCCATCCGGGAAGCGGAGTACCAGAGGATGAGCATCTTCACCTATGCTCCCCACAATCCGGCAGTCATCAGCTACCGGACATTCATCGACGAACTGGAGGAAGAAGAAAATGAAAAAGTTCGATAGGATCAACCCGGCGGAACTGTTCGTGTCCAAGACTAAGGGGACGGCAGAACCGGAAAAGGACAGCAGGAACGAAAAGGAATCCGGGACAGAATATGCCCAGGCCCCGGTCTATCAGAGCTGGATAGACCGGGAACAGTACACCAAACGGGCCATGATCCCCATGGCCCCCAGCATGAAGAAAGCGGCAGAAGAGAAAGCCCGGAAGAACGGGATCACTTTTTCGGAATACGTCCGCCAGCTCATCCGGGATGACCTGAAATGAAGGAGGCTGCCATGAGAGAAATAGATTTTTCTCGTCTGTATGTAACAGACGAGAACTACTCTGGAAAACATGGCCAGAGAGATGTGGAATTCCTGAAAAAAATCATCTCAGACAAGGAGCTGGTCTACATCCAGTTCACCCATTGCACCTTCGTGGGCATGGACCTGAGAGACATGGACCTGAAGGATCTGTGGTTCCAGGACTGCATGTTCCAAGACTGCCGGTTCCAGAAATCCCGGATCGAGGAATGGTATGCGGAGCGGACCAGATTCAGGAAATGCAGCTTCAAGGATGCCATCATCCGGATGAGCGATCTGGAACGGTGCGAATTCCAGTCCTGCGACCTTTCCTTCGAGGAGAAGGAAAGGTACACGAACAATGATACAATCTCCTGGCTCCAGAACGGAAAATTCAGGGATTGTATCATTACAAAGTATACAAAAGATATGATGATCGATTGTGCCATCGTAAAAAATACGAAAATCATCATAATTGGAACCGAAGAGATCAAAAAACACAAAATAGAGAAAATAATGGAAGGAGCAGAAAGATGAGGGAAATCAAGTTCCGGGGATGGAACAAGGAAATAAAAGACTGGGTGTACGGCGACTTGTTCCATTGCAGGATCAGCCCCGAAAGCAATGACGGAAAGAAAGAAATCGTCACGGCCATCTTGGATGATTCCGGCACCGCCCTGGCGGTGGACCCGGAATCCGTGGGCCAGTTCACTGGTTTCCAAGATTACTACAAAGAGGATATCTACGAGGGTGATATTCTCACCAATGGAAATCATGATGAATTGTGGACTGTAGAGTGGGACGAAAGCGAAGGATACTGGAGTGCTGCTGGGGACGGAGTCCTTGAAGAACTGTCCAGTATCCTGCTGAATGAACCGTGGCCGGAAGTCACGGGCACTGAATGGGAAAAGAGGCAAGAGAGAAAATGAGGGATTACAAGTTCAGGGGATGGAGTATATGGAATGACGGATGGATCTATGGGAGTCTGATCAAGAAGAACTTTGCAATGGATAACGCCATCGGAGTGGATGGCTTCAATCCGGTTGCGGAAGAGTCCATCGGGAAATACACCGGATGTCAGACCTCCCCATCGAAAGCTACATGATGACAGTCATCGGGAACCTCTGGGAGAGAAAGATGGAAAGAAGGAGGAAAGACGATGGATATGGACGAATCGGTTGAGCCCCAGATGGAAATGGAAAAAATCGAAAATGAGAACAGATACATCAGACTGAGAAAAATCTACAAACTGACCCAGCTGGAGATGGCTGATCTGCTGGGATACAAAAGCAGGAGCAATATCAGCGACCTAGAAATCGGGAGGGTCAATCCTTCCATGGGGAAACTGAAGGATTTCCATGCCCTGTTCGGGATCGACCCATCCTGGCTCATGGGCATCATCGAGACCCCTTATACGGAGGAAATCATCGCCAGTGCCGAAAAGGCCAGTGCGGAACTGGCAAAAGAACTGTCCGATGACATGGAGAACAACATCGACCTCTACAGCTTCTACCGGAAACTATATGGGAAGCATAAGAAAGAGGATTATACCCTCGAAAATCGGTTCCATATGCTCTTCATGGCCAATTATGTGATCCATGTCCTGTACCGGGTCTGGGGGAGGCATTACAAGAGTCCCTGGCCCAAAGAAGTACAGACCAGGTTGGGACAATGGCAATGGGAAAAGTACAGAACGTACATGAAAGAGATGAGGAAGATCCGTGAGCATCCTGGAAAAATGACTGCTGGGCTGGAAAATCCAAGTAATCAAGCATACAACAAAACCTGAAGGGACAGTGGCGTGCTCAAGACCGTAACTTTAGAAAGAATGGTGCTGACATGGCCTTCAAAGAAAATTTGCGGTATTATCGGGAAAAAGCAGGTTTGACTGCTAAAGAATTAGCCAGTAAACTGGGTATTAGTTACACAACGTATTTAAACTATGAGAATATTGCAAGTGAACCTAGATATTCAATGCTTTTGAAGATTTGTCATATACTCGGAAAGTCACCAAATGATTTGTTGGGCTATACTGGTTCTGAGAATGATAGATTTGATATAGCTCTCCGTGATTTGAGGGCAAGTGGCTTTCATGATGATTATAATGAGGAGGTTAAAATTGCACTTGCATTAGGGGCACAACCTGACGCTGTGAATGAATTTAATGTTCTCTTTGGAGCCGACCCGGAATCTGAGTATTGTTTTAAATGTTCGCCGGATCTTCTAATTGAGGCTTATGATTTCGTTCATTCTTCTGAAAATGAACAGGCTTTTAATAATTTAAAGTTTGGATTGTATATAAAAGCGTTCTTTCAATATCAAATTGGAAGAGACAGTAACCGATTACAAAAGAAACTAAAAAATGAAAACGAAGCCCCTTGAGGACCATCCTGGTCCTCAAGGGGCTTCTTCCATCATCTATTCCTTGTCTTCTTCCAGTGCGAAAGAAAAATTCTCCAGGTCCGCCTCCTGGGTCCGGGCGGAGAACTTCTTCCGGATGAGGGAAGAGGTCCGGTCTATGGCAGAGAACATCTGCTCTACATGGGCCGGGGTATACCGGTAGGCATCGCTGCCGGCCATGCTCCCCAGGAGAGCCAGGTCATGGAGGACCTTCCGGACCCGGGTCTCAGCGACTTTTTCGAAACGTTCTTGTTTATTATCCATATGTAGATTCTCCTTTACATGAATATGCAGATATAGAAGCAGATATCGGTTCACAGGCGCATGAATACATACACCAGGGTAATGAAAGCGAAAGCCGTGGCCATATAGGTCCCGACGAAAAGGGACATCATCTTCCGGTTGGTCCCGTTGATGAGACCTCCCAGGTCCTTCGTGGTCCTTTCCTTCAGGACAGCCAGATTGGACAGGTAGGATTTCTGGAGCTCAGAGAAGGCGGACTTGCTGGCTTCCAGGTTGTCTTTCAGGTATCCAGAGGAAGCCCCGTTGACTTTATCCATGAATCCATTGACTATGGTATCGGAAGAATCCTTGAATTCTTTCTCCATAGCGGAAGAGATCCCGGCAATCAGGTCCTGCTGGAGGGAATCCCCGGAAATTGCTGTATCGTTCAGCAGATCCACCGCACTCTCGATCGAATCGATCTTCGCATCCTGGAAATCAATGGACCGCTGGAGGGTCGCCAAGGCTTCCTGCAATTCTTTGTCCGTACCGGGAGCCGGAGCCATGGGCTGGTTCAGCTTCATCTGGACAGCATCCAGGGCCGACTTGACCTGCACATTCTGGGCCACTACATCCCGGATGAGAGCGGACAGGAGGACCAGCTCCTTCCGGATCCCCATCAGGTCGTTCTCGAGAGAGGGTGGGACGATGGGAGCGACAGGGGGCGAGGGAACGGCAGGAGCCTGCTTGGCAGCAGCCAATGACGGGACCGGCACCTCTTGTGCCTGCTGGACTGCGCCGTTGATGAGGCTGGAGACATCCAGGGGGGACCCGGAATGGACCATCTGCCCCGTCTTCTCCGGCTGCCCCTTGGAGTCCTCCTGCTTTCCCTCCGGACCCTTGGGGGCTTCCTGCTGGGCAGCTTTCCCAGAGGAAGCGGGGACAGATCCCGCCTCCTGGGAAACAGGAGCTGTCTGGGAAGCCCCATCAGAGACTCCTTGGGCTTCCTGTGCCATCTGTTGGGCAGCGGCCTTCTCTTCCAGGAAATCTTTTTCTTCAGTCATATCCGATCAGCTCCTTTCATCGCCGGGTCCTCCCGGAACCAAATCCGCTGCCCCGGCCACGGCTGTTCCCCTTGTCTGCATAACCGCCTCCGGGAGTATGTCGGATCTGGGGCGTGGGCTTCCCGTCCTTGCCCATGTCGTACCAGTCATTGCATTTATCGCAATGGAAACGATCTTTTCCATCTTTACAGTGGATCAGCTTGAGAGGAGCAGTGCATTTCAGGCATTTTTCGTCGGATTCCTGGACGTTCCTGCCATAGGACCTGGGTTTCTGGGGGACAGGCTTTCCGTCCTTGTCCATGTCATACCAGGCAGCGCATTTGTCGCAACGGAAACGATCCTTCCCGTCTTTGCAGTGGATCAGCTTGAGAGGAGCAGAACATTTGAGACATTTTTCATCGGATCCCTGTACATTCCCACCGGAGGACCGGGGCTTCTGAGGGACGGGTCTCCCCTTTTCGTCGTTGAAATAGGCCTTGCAGGAGAAACAGTAATAGAACTTGGAGCCATCCTTCCGACGGCCCCGCTTCAGGGCCTGCCCGCACTTAGGGCACAAGGTGAAGACCGGGGCATCCTTCCCGTCATCCGGGAAGTAGAGGGGCTTCTTGTCCTCGTGGCCTTCCGTGTTCCCACAGACCCAGAACTTCTCCTTGGAATCCTTCTTGTGACGCTGGAAGATCTCCTGTTTGCAGATGGGGCAGAAATACTGCTTCATCCCCGGCTGACGGGGATAGTCCATGGATTCCCCGATCTGGATGTTGTCCCTGACCATCTGATAGACCCCGACCATGAATCCGTCCAGGTTCCCCTGGCCCTTGCTGATGTCATCCAGGGCCAGTTCCATCTTGGCCGTCTCCACAGGGTCGGACAGCCGTTCCGGCAGCATATCGATCAGGGCGAACCCGATTTCCGTGGGGATCAGTTCATCCTTCTCTTCCATCAGGTAGGCCGTAGTCTTGTGGCCGTCAGGCCGGGTCCCCAGAAGTTCCGTGATGATGGTGTCACGGGTGGCCGGGGTGCCCAGCCCCTTGATCTCCTTCATCTTGGCGGTGAGAGGATCCTTCGGATCCATGTATTTGTCCATATGGGTCATGGCCTGGAGCAGGGTACCCTGGGTGAACCGTTTGGGCGGTGTGGTCCGCTGGGCCTTCACCGTGGTGTCCAGGAGCTGGACAATCCTTCCTGCCTCCAGATTTGTCGGCAGACAGGCGTTTTCATCCGTCCTCTTATCCTTCCCTTCACCATCATGGAAAACGGCCTTGAAACCGAAATCCAGAGGCCTTGTGCCGGAACCTTTGAACCGGCAGCCGCCGATGGTGATCTCGAAATTGGTCTTCTCGAACGTGTAAGGAGGATAGAACTGGAGCACATACCGGAGGGCGATCATGTCGTAGATCTTCTTCTCAACGTCCGACAGGCCGGAGGGCTGTACGCTGGTGGGGATGATGGCGTGGTGGGCCGTGATCTTCCTGTCGTTGAAGGCACGGCCCTGGATGGAAGAGGAGGCACCGGATGCAGCCGGGAGCCCATACCCGGCCAGCATGGACAGGATGGCCGGTGCATCGGCGAACTGGCTGGTGGGGATGAAGTTGCAGTCGGAACGGGGATAGGAGACATACTTATCCATATACAGCGATTCCACCGTATCCAGGACTTCCTTCGGGGAGATGTGGTATTTCCGGTTGGCTTCCGTCTGGAGCACGTCCAGGGAGTAGGGGAGAGGGGGCAGGGTCTTCCCGGCCTTCTTCTCATAATGGCTGACCGTACCAGTCTGGCCGGAGAGCCCCTGGGCAATGGTGTCCAGGACCTGCCGGTCCAGGACACGGCCTTCCGGGTCCGTGGCCAGATCATCCGGCTGGACGAAGGAAGCCTGGAAGGTCGGTTCCATGCCGGAAGAGAAGGTTCCGGACAGGACGAAGAAATCCACCGGATGGAAATCCCGGATCTCCCGTTCCCGACGGACCACCAGGCCCAGGGTAGGGGTCTTCACCCGTCCGATGTGGAGGACCTTGGTCCAGCCAGCCTTCTTCTCCGCATTCTTGGAAAAACACCGGGTGAGCATCATGCCCACTTCCCAGTCGGCCCGTTCCCGGCCCAGACCGGCCTGGAGCAGACCGGCATACCGGGAGTTGGGCTGGATGTCCTGGAGGGCTTTCCGGATGGAATCATCGTCCACGGCATTGATGAGGAGCCGGTTGACAGTACCACGGTACTGGAAATGATGCAGGATCTCATCGATGAGAAGCTGCCCTTCCCGGTCAGGGTCCCCAGTGTTCACCACTGTGTGATATTTCTTCAAGAGGGAGCCGATGACAGCCAGCTGACGGGAGCAGCTGGCATCCTTGCTGGGGATTTTCTTCCATTCCGTGGGGAACAGGTCATATCCCCACCAGGTCTCATATTTCGGACCATAGGCTTCTGGATCGGCCAGACCCATCAGGTGGCCTCTGGCCCATGTCACGGTATCGCTCCCGTCCGTGATATAGCCAGCCTTCTTCTGCCCCCGACCCTGGAAGAGCACGTTGGCCAGGGCAGAGCCCACGTTCTCTTTTTCAGCGATATAGAGAGTATCCATATAATCAATCCTTTCCTCATTGATAGACTGGGCATGGAGCTTTGTCAAAGTTCCATGCCCAGGTCATTCGCTTTCGCCTTTTCCTGCCTTTTTCCCTGGGTCTTCAACTGGCTATAAAATTTCGGCATTTCCTGTTTCAGAGTGTCCAAGGTTTCGACAACAGCAGATAGTTCTACTGGAGAGGGTGGTTCAAGATCGAATCCCATGTATTTCCGGAAGAATCGGATAGTAGAGTCCATTGCTTTGGCTCTTTTTAAAGTCAAAGAAGAGCACAGAGCTTTCGAACCAAAATCTTTTTCTTTCTGTTTTGCAACTGAAATGTTGGCTTTATACACATAATATGCGTATAAAGCATCCGCATCCACCTGTAATCTTTCCAGATTTTTTTTAACGGGGCCTTTATAATGTTGCCGATATTCCGGCAACTTTTGTATAAGTTCACATGTTTCATCCTTCACAACCAGATGATCCCGTTTCCGGATGAGTTCTCGTCTCTGTTCCTTGACAAGAGCATTGAATTCATCCAGATCCAGAGATCCGTCAACTGCTTTTCGGGCAATATCCTGGGCGATATCTCTATATTTGACCTCCATGATTTTCCTCCTCTGGTCAGCGTTCTATTCCCTGATTCCGGGAATTATCCTTGGATTTCTCGAGAGCTTTCCCTACAGACCTCAGCTTGCTGTACAGCTTGGGCATCTCCTGGCGGAGATCCTGCACCGTCCGGAAGGAAGCCCGGCGTTCTTCCGGAGAGAGCCGGGCAATATCCTGATCCCGATTCATATACCCCTGCAGCGCCCGTACAGTAGGGCGAACAGCGGCATATCTCTTTTCCTCAGCAGCGACAGCTTCCCGGTCTGGAGTTTCTTTGGAAACGGCCTGGAGGTGGGCCTTATAGACCGTAGCGACATATTTTTCCGGTTCTTCCACCTGCATCTCTTGCAGGAAACTTTTCAAAGAAGTCTTATAGGGGAACCTGTTATCCGGAAGGTCGAAGATGGCATCCAGCGTCTCATCCTTCACTTCCAGATGGTCCCGTTTCCGGATGATATCTCGTTTCAGGTCCTGGATAGCATCCATCTGGTCTTCCACCAGTGCTTCCGCTACATAGGTACGAGCTTCCGGCGGGACGGCCTGGTACCATTTCATGCCTTCCGGGAAACGGCCATCCGGTCCGATTTCATTATCCTTCCGGGCCTCTTCCAACTGCCGTTTCACGTAATCTTCCACGATGGGTTCATAGGCCTTGGCTGCTTTGCTCCGGTCGAAGGTCCCGTTGGCCATCTTCCGGGCCATGTTCTGATTCACGGCTTCCAGACGGCGGTAGGATTCATAGTCGTTCACCATTTCCACACGAATCATATCCGCTTCGCTCCAGCCCGTCACTTCAGGCTGCATCTCTTCCACGTTTTCCTTGCTCATGGTCTCCTCCTCCTGGTTTTCTGCACGGGCTTTGCTGGACCAGCTCATGTCCAGTCCCTGAGAGTCGATGGGATAGTTTTCCAATTCTTGGATGATTTCTTCTTTGGTCATGGACCGCCAGTCATGGTCAGGGCCGAAGTTCCCACAGCCACTCCCGGCACCGAAATTTTCCCAAGAATAATATTCCGTAGCAGCTATAGCCATTTCAACATCATTATCCACGCCCGGTTCCAGACCGGCATAATCCCGCAGGGCCTGTTTATCCATCCAGTCGTCATCCAGATCCACATCCAGCCGGGCGAATTCATACCGGTCTTCCTGGTCCTGTACGGGATTGCACCGGAGCAGGGTGAAAAACGCCCTGGCCAAAAAAAATCAACGATATGTCGGTTGAGTACCATGAGAATCCCAAAGGGAGTAAAACGGCTTTCAGCAGGGATACACCCATAGTGAGGTTGAGTACCATGAGAATCCCAAAGGGAGTAAAACCTCAAATCGTTCAACCAACGAATACATGGTCACTCCCCGAAGGGAGCTTCCGCTTACAGATAAATGAAAATCATGAAAAGAAAAAATACAATGAGAATCCCAAAAAGAATAAAGCCAAATATTACCCTATAAAGACCAAAAATGAAATTGAGTACCATGAGAATTCCAAAGGAAGTAAAACCAGTATAATTTGATTTCTTCTTTTACATTCGGTTGAATACCATGAGAATCCCAAAGGGAATAAAACCTCAAATCGTTCAACCAACGATTACACGATCACTCCCCGAAGGGAGCTTCCGCTTACAGATAAGTACCCGCTTTTTTTGTTTTTGAGTTGAGACCCATGAGAATTTCTAGGGGAATAAAGTACCACCCAGGTGGGAACGCCCATGCGGTACGGTTGAGACATATGAGAAACACCAAAGGTGTAAAACACAAACTAATCCGGAAAGGCTTCACCGCTGGTTGAGACCTATGAGAAACACCAAAGGTGTAAAACCTCAAACCATTCAACCAATGGATACACGGTCGCTCCCCGAAGGGAGCTTCCGCTTACAGATAAATGAAAATCATGAAAAGGAAAAATACAATGAGAATCCCAAAAGGAATAAAGCCAAATATTACCCTGTAAAGACCAAAGATGAAATTGAGTACTATGAGAATCCCAAAGGGAATAAAACGATTTTTCCCAAAAAACAATTCATGTAGTAAGTTGAGTACCATGAGAATCCCAAAGGGAATAAAACCTCAAATCGTTCAACCAACGAATACACGGTCACTCCCCGAAGGGAGCTTCCGCTTACAGGACATCAAACTTCTGAGGACTTACAAGAGTCTTTCTGTTGATATTCCGAAGGTCAAATTTCAGAGGACATTTCCGAAGGATGTTGGCAGCACCGTTCAGGTCCGCATTGATGAGGGACCCGTCTTTGGACTGGTACAGCCCTCTGTGGAGCCGTTTCCCGCTGAAACTGCCTTCATAAGGATGTTCTGGATCATAATCCGGGAGTTCGTCATCATCCAGGAAAGAAGCCTGGGAAGAATAGGCTTCATCCTGGGAAACGAACTGCATGGAATACTTCTCGCAAAGATATTCCAGCGTATGGGAGAGGGTAGTGAAAGCAATGGAGATGAAAGGCTTTTCCGGTTCATGGGATTCAGAGACGGAACCGCAGACCACCGTGCCGATATTATGTTCGATGCAGTAGTTGATGATGTACCGGGCCGCTTTCTTCATGATGTCCTTCTGGAAATTGGACCGTCTCAATGTCATATGGGCCAGCCGTTTCGTGTATTCCAAGCCCTGTTTCTGGGCGATGGTGAGGAGCCGTGTGTGTTCCATGTTCCAATACCAGTTCCGGGATTTCAGTCGCTTCCCATCGATCAGAAAAGAGGTGCCTAAGGTGGTCACACAGGCAGCCAAGTTGTTGACCCCGGTGTCAATGCCGATGGATTGGGCCTTGTCAAGCCCCAGATCCACCACCGGTTCCTCGTAGATGTATTCGATCTTAAAATGGAGGCCATTGTACAACGGGATGATCCGGACCATCTTCAAGGTTTTCCCCGTCAGATCTTCCGGGAAAGGGAGCCAGAGATTCTCGAAATCCGGATGGGAAGACCGGTAGAGACGGGACATAGGCATCTTCATCTTGTCGCCTTTGACAACAACGATTGTACCGGGAATGTCCAGTTCATAGAGCCCTCCCTTATCACGATAACGAGGCAGCTTCAGTTTGTTGGCTGGATAAGACCCTTTTTTGACCATCTTGGCCAAAGAAAAGAAAGATTTCATGGCGATGTCTACTTTCTGCAAGATCCGAGTGCTGATCTGTGCCTGTATCGATCTGTAATTCTCATTCTCCTTACAGATTTTCAGATTGGAAAAATAGGTCAGGTACTTTTTTTCTTTGAAATAATGCTGCCGGACCTGGTACAGACCGAAATTATACAGATTGTTGCTGTAGGTGCACAGCTCCATGAGGACC
Organism: Acidaminococcus sp. HCP3S3_G9_1; assembly: GCF_052122455.1. NCBI lineage: Bacteria > Bacillati > Bacillota > Negativicutes > Acidaminococcales > Acidaminococcaceae > Acidaminococcus > Acidaminococcus sp. HCP3S3_G9_1. The sequence continues at coordinate 65,648 of NZ_JBQKCH010000010.1, forward strand.
GCCAGGTCCTCTTTGGACAGGTGCTTCAAGTGGTTGCTCTTGGTAAAATACATGGCATCTCCTTCCTACAGTCATTCATCGTGGAAACGGAGGAACCCAAAAGGTTCTTCCTTCGGATGGGACTCCAGATACCGCTTGTCCGTCTCGTCCGGATGGTAAGGATCGTAAGGCTTCATGGTCATGGATCCAGAGGAAAGGAGCTTCAGGGCTTCGGTGGTGTTCTCCTGCTGGATCTTTACGGCTTCCGCCTGGGCTTCGGCAATCTGGGCCTGGGCACTGTCAATGGTGTTCCGGGCATTGGTCACGCCGATCATGTTAGTCTTCTGCTGTTCAGAAAGGTTCCCGCCTTTCTGGTCCTTTGCCCTGCCCAGGATTTCCTCCAAAGCCTTGTTCCGCTGTTCCGTGTTGAGGGTGAGGACGGCAGTATAGCGGAGTGCATCGGCATTGGCGGCAGACACCTTCTTCAGCAGCTTCTGGGAGAAGTCATCCATCTCCTGGACGACTTTCCAGGTATCATGCTTGCCGTTCAGGTCTTTGTCATCCTCCAGATGGACGTTTGGATTCACGCTGGAACTGCCCTGGAGGACCCCGAAATCCGATGTATCATGTTTCTCCCGTTGCTGCATCTCCCGGGCGGCCTCATTGGCATCTCGCTGGGCCAGCTTCAACAGGTCCAGTTTCTCGATCTGGGCCTGGAGATTCTTGATCTGCTGGTTCACCAGTTCCACCTGTTTGGCCAGCCGGGTGGGGTCGAAGACATTGCCTCCGTGGAAATGGCTCTTCGCCATAGCGAATGGGACGGAGAGCCCACAGAAGACCGCCAGGACGGCTGCCGGGATTTTATATTTCAGATCCATGGATCATCAGCTCCTTCCGGGAAATATCACATCGAGGAAACTCCCGATTTCCTCATAAGAAAAGACTAGGGCCACCCGGTCCTCCACCTTATTGATGGGGAGAGGGCCCAGGTACCGGCTGTCGAAAGAATCCGGGGCCGGATTCAGGCACATGACCGTCCCTTCCGGGACGATGTAGTCTCCCAATTTCAGATGGGGAATACGGGGATCATCCATGATGGGATACGGGATGCCCCGGATCCAGAGGGTATCCCCGGTGACCGTGAAACGGTCTCCGGGGAACCCCATCACCCGTTTCAGCAGCTTCAGCTGGGGCCGAGGGGCGTAGGCCCCGGAGAGGACCACATGGTCCCCATAGGAGAGGTGCTGATCCAAGGTCCGGATATAGAGGCCTTTCGTATCGGAATGGGTCGTGTTGGAATAGATGATTTTGCCAAAGAAAGCGGCATAGATGCCGAGGGAAAAAAGAATGGAAAGGATGGAAAGCACGATGATCTTTCCGTACTGTTTTTTCCATCTTTCTCTCATCGATCCCATTGGAAACCCCGCTCCTCTTGACAATCCCAGCCCTCTGTCAGTATGCTTAAAAGAGCTGTATCCTACACGACAGATTCTATATCTATTATACCATAAAACGTGATAAAAGTAACTGATTAAAACATCACAAATGAATGATTTAGGGAGATTGGAGAGAAGATAAAATGGCATTCTCGAAACAAAAGATGATGGCCCTGAGACAGGCGAAAAACCTCAACAGCATAGGGGACAGGCTCCTGTATATCCGGAGCTGGCATGGCATGAACCGGACCGAATTCGCCAAATATCTGGGCTTCGGAATGAGCACTCTCTACTATTATGAGAACAACATGAGGAAACCCCGTCCACACTTCTTGAAACGGCTGGAAGAACTGGGATGGAGCCAGGAATGGATCCTGACCGGAAAGCTCCCGGATGAAGATGAGCAACTCTTCGAGGATACTCTCGAGAGCAAGGTCCTTTTGCTCCAAAACCTCATCACCAGCGAGGTGAAACAGGTGGAAAACCTGGATGCCCTGAACCTGATGGCACGGATGGTCCGGGACATAAGGAAGACCTTCGAGAACATGGAGAAAAGGAAGGGGAAGAGGGCCAAGAAGGACACTCCGGGAGAAGGGACAGGAGCGGATTTGCAGGAAGAAAAAGGCGACGGCGAGACACAAGGATGAGGTCCTCTATCCAGACTTGAAAGACCAGAAATCGAGGCACAGATATGGAAAAAGGATATGATGAGAAAGACCCTCTGTCCATCGAAAGATATGCCAGGAAGATGCTGGGAAAGACCTTCCTGGAAATCTGGCTGGACAGCGAAAAAGAACTTGGCCCTCTGTCCCAAAGGCTCCAGGAAAAGACCGGGACGGACGGTTATGTCCATTCCCATGCCCTGAAGAACTACAAAGGAGGCATGGGGAACCTGGTGGAAGAATGTTTCTTCCATTATGCCGCCAACAGCGATGCTGAGCCGGACTTCCCAGATGCCGGGGTGGAACTGAAAGTCACACCATACCGCAAAGTGGGGAAGAAGCAGGAACTCCGGGCCAAAGAGAGGCTTATCCTGACCATGATCGATTATTTTTCCCTGGTCAAGGAAGAATCTTTCGAGAAGAGCCATCTCTGGCACAAAGCCCATCTCTTGCTCCTTGTCTGGTACCTGTATACGAAGGGAATCGATAAGCTGCAATACCCGGTGGATTATGTGGGGCTGTTCACACCACCGGCAGAAGATCTGGAAATCATCAAAGAAGACTATAAAAAAATCGTCGCCAAGGTGAGGGCCGGCAAAGCCCATGAACTGTCTGAAGCGGATACATTGTACCTGGGGGCCGCTACGAAATCCTCTGATTCTTCCGTACGGAGGAAACAGCCGAACAGTCCAGAAATGGCAAAACCCCGGGCTTTTTCCTTCAAGAATTCCTACATGACCTATGTACTCAACCAGTATTTCGTCAAAGGGGTGCCTACCTATGAACGGATCCTGTCCGATGGATTCCAGGGAGATTTCGAAAAAGAGGTAGCTGGAAAGATTGACCGATACCGAGGATACAGCACAGAAAAGTTGTGCCAGATCTTCCACATGGATATGGAAAAGAAACCCAAGAACCTAGAATCCATGCTGGCTTTCCGGATGCTGGGCATCAAAGGGAATCAGGCGGAAGAATTCGTCAAGGCCGATATTGTGGTGAAGACCATCCGGATAGAGGCGAATGGTACAATCAAACAGAGTATGTCTTTCCCTACTTTCAAATTCACGGACATCATCCAGGAAGATTGGGATGATTCGGATTTTGCCAATTATTTGCGGGAGACACGGTTCCTTTTCGTGGTCTATCATTTCGCCGATGATGGAAAATTGTATCTGAAAGGATGCCAATTCTGGAATATCCCTTATGAAGATCTGGAAGTGGAAGCCCGGAGCGTCTGGGAAAAGACGAAGAGAATCATCCAGGACGGACTCCAATTCTACAAGGATGACAAGGGGAGATACCATAACAACCTGCCCAAGATGAAGGACAACCGGGTGGCCCATGTCCGTCCCCATGGGCGGGATTCAGGAGACACCTATCCGCTCCCGGATGGGCGGGCCTATCCAAAACAGTGCTTCTGGCTAAACAACAGTTATATCCTTTCCCAGTTGAAAGATGGATTGAAATAAAGTAAGCATAAAGGAAGAGACCCTGCGGCCTATGCCGTAAGGTCTCTTCCTTTTCATTTCTCTTTTGCGATGATCTGATCCAAGACCTTCCCCATACGGGTGATCATGGGTACCACCAAGGCATTGCCCATGCAGAAATACCGCATCCTTCTGGGCATCCCGGTATCCGTCCAGTTATCGTCGAACCCTTGGAGCCGTTCTGCTTCCAGAGGGAGGAGGATACGGAGACGTCCAGTTCCGGGATCTGCCACTACATGGGTGCTGCGGTTCTTGGTGCTTTCACTGGTGAGCATGGTCCGGGAGGGTTTGTCCCAGGAATCCGGGAAGCCCACAGGACCTTCAGAAAATACATATTCATGGCCATTGGCAGCTGTACGGGGGATTTTTTTGGAACCTTTCAGATAGGTCCAGTCTTTCAGGTCATCCACTGAAATGTAGAAATCCTCATCCGTACATTTTTCCAGGATTTGGCCCAGGAGCACCGGCATTTCCGTCTTCTCTTCCACATCTGCCGTATAGATGGTGCCATCTGTCATGAAACCGGCACCTTTGAAGGGAAAGGAAAAAGTATCGGATACTTCCACCAGGTCAGCAGGGAGGTCGGTGGAACTGACTTCCACATCCGATTCCACCGGGAAAGCCTGGGCCATGAGCCCTGTCCGGGTGATGATTTCTTCTGGGGGCTGGCTGTTGATAGCGGCATGGTTGGTATCATTGCGATAGGCAAAGATGAATGTCCGCCGTCTTCGCTGGGCTCCGCCGTATTCGGCTGCATTGATGACCCGCCATTCTGCCGAATAGCCCAGGTCACGGAGGCAGGCCAGGATCATCCCGAAATCACGGCCACGCTGTTTGGCGGGGGATTTCAGGAGACGGTCCACGTTTTCCAGCAACACAAAAGGAGCTTTCTTTGTTTCCAGGGTGTCCCGGATCTGCCACCAAAGGACTCCCTTTTTTCCCTCGATCCCTTTGGAGGATTTCAGGGTGTGGGCTACAGAATAATCCTGACAGGGGAATCCTCCAACCAATAGGGTATGGTCGGGGATGGATGCTTTATCCACGGTAGAGATATCTTCTCCCGTATGGAATTCCCCGTTCAGGTCGGCACATTCTCCGAAATGGGAAACGTAACAGTCATGGGCCCATTGGACCTTTTTCCCTGGTTCCCATTGGGAGAACCAGACTGTCTCCCATCCGCTGTTGAGGCGGTCGAATCCCAGACGGAATCCGCCGACTCCGGCAAACAGCTCACAGATTTTTTTCTCCATCAGTAAGTCCTCCTTGGCAAAATCGCCATCACACTTATTTGGCCGTCCTGCATGAGCAGGGAATGAGCACCGTCGGATGACGGATCGAAGGCCATTTCTTTCATCTTTTCTTAGGGATATAAGAAAGGATTTCCTTGATACATCCATGCAAGTCCTTGTTGATCTGATGTTCCCAGAAATGGAGTACGATCCAGCCTTTTTCAGCCAGGAGATTGTCATATTCCCTATCTCGCTGGATGTTCTCTTCTATCTTATGGATCCAGTAATCACGGTTCGATTTGATCTTGCATTTCCGTGCGTCCCAATTGTAACCATGGAAAAAATCGCTGTCGCAGAAGACAGCGATACGGTACTTGGTCAGTGCGATGTCAGGGCTTCCAGGAAGTTTCTTGTAATTCTTCCGATAGCGGATGCCCAGATGCCATAAGGCAAGACGCAGCTTAACCTCGATTTTCGTATCCTTTCCACGGATCTTGCTCATGATGCGAGACCGTTCAGGCGTGGTCTTGAATTGATATTTCATCATAAGGACCCCTTTGAGACGCTGTTACTATATAATAAAACATTTGTTTACTTATGGCAAGGGAAAGGAATAATACAGATAAATTACGATAGGAAAATAACGCTCAACTACCATGAATATAACATGAATCGGATAAAAGATCAACCATCAAAAACAGAGAAAAGGAAGCCCGTTGCCAAGCAACGGGCTGAACCTTTTTCGGCTTTTTTCCTGTCCCATTTTAATGGCTCTAGCCTGCCGGACAAGGGTGCGAAAAATTTTTGTCCGGAAGACCACCGGCCAAAATTTTTTCGGTCCCTCCGGGCAGACCCTTGTCCTCACGGCCTCCGCCATTAGAAAGGGGCCAAGAAAAAAGCCTCAAAAAACGGGCAGCCGGGACACCGGCAAAACCTAAAGGGGCATAGCCCCTCTAAACTCTCATAGGACGGGAAAAAGCTCCGTCCCTCTGCTTGAAAGGTGGTACTCATCATGATTATTAGACGTGAAATCAATGACTTCGACAGCTTGAAGGATGAACTTTGGAGTGGAGCCATCCAGACCATGGAAACGATCGAAGAAAATGATAAGGAAGATGAATTCATGGATTTGCTCGATGAACTCTTCCCGGAAGGGGAAGACCTCACGAATCTCAACGATTTCATCCGTTTCGATAGTGATTATATTTTCGAAACTCTGGGCATCAGTGAAGAGGATGTAGAAGACTGAACCAATCGGGACGGAAGGGCGGTCCGGTATGACGGACCGCCAGAAAGGAGCGAAAAAATGGCAACAAGATTTTACGATGAAAACAACATTTTGGAAATCACCATGAGAGACCCCAAAACCAACGAGGATTTCAGCGCCGACTTTTTCGACGACGCCACCAACGCCAATAACTACGACGAAACCCTTGAAGCCTACAAGGTTGAAGACGTTGACTATCTGGTGGATTACGCTGAGAATTATATCGCCGGTAATAACCCCGACTTTGATTATCCGGACGACTACGACCCGGAAGAAGACCCTCTTGCTGAACTGGATTACGTCGTAGAGCCTCGAGAAAAAGACCTCGTGATTTTAGAATTGGCCGCATCCCTTTTTGATGCCGGATGGAGAGCCGCGGACAAGGAACAAATCAAGCGAGATTACGACATGCCAGATAGCGACGCAGAAAGAATCTGCCAGCGGTTGGCATATTACGCCAAACATTAAAACAACGGCGGGGTTCTTCCCCGCCACCCAAAGGGAGGAAAAGACGATGGAAAAGAAAGATTGGCATGAAGATTTCGTCAAGAGCCTGGAAGACACCCTCAACGCAGGGATGGGCCGGAAAATCTATAAAGTGGAATATCTCCATGAAGAATTCATCAAGATTTCCGAAGGGAGCCCCAATGAATACGCTGTCGCCCGCATCGGAGGCGACAACAGCGTTTCTGCCCTCTGTGACATCATCAGCCAGACCAGCAGCCTGCATCTGATCAAATGGCACAGTAAAACCGATAACAGCCGGGAAACCCTTCTGTGGGTCATGCAGAGACAATTTGATTTCCGCCGGTTGCATGGGGAAGATATCTGAAGGCTGGAACCACCCTGGCAGGGAATCCCTGCCAGGGATGGAAAAACCGCAATCCGTGAAAAAAGGAGAGAGAAAAATGGATGAGATGAAAGCGACAGAAAAAGAAATGGAAAAAGAAGCATTGAAGAGGCTGGAGAAGATGTCCCTCCACCCGGATGTGGTGAAGGGCTTCAAAGAAGGGGTGCTGTACCGTTCAGACAGGACCGTTTTCATGGGAAACCCTTTCGGAGCCCTCTTCTGGCTGGAAGATAAGGAAAAAAACATCGTCCGGAAAGTTGAAAAAATGACCGGTGGCGTGGTCTACCATATGACCCATGAAAAAGTAGACTTCGGAGAATTCTATGATGTCTTCTATGTATCTCCCTATAAGGAAGAATGGGAAGCCGATGCCGAAGACATGAAAAACGATCTGGCTGTCGTCTATGTGGAAAACGTGACAGGCCCGGATTTATCAGAATTCGGGACAATCCAGTACAAAAGTGCCGGAGGCGGACTGATCCGTATCAGATGATTCCATATCTATATCTTGTTATATATCTGCATGAGCATGACCATGCAGATATATAGAAAGGAGTGAAACAGGATGAAGGGAAGATGGGAAATCGCCAGTGAATACGTGGAAGGGAAGCATTTCTACCAGGTCTGCCGTACACTGGACCGGAGCCGTCCGATGGGCGGTGGGAACATGGAATATGCCGGAGAGATTTACCGGAGCCGGAGCGATGCCCTGTTCCTGGCAGAGCAGCTGAATCGGAACAACTGAAAAAAATCGCCCCCATCTGCCATAGTCGGCAGATGGGGGTATCTCTGTATAAAAGCCTAATTGCATCATGATATTATATATGATATCATAATAAAAAGGAGGGAAAACCATGGATAAAGATATAAAATATTATATGGCCCTCCCTTACCAGGAAATCCTGGAACCAGAAGAGAACGGTTATTTGGCCTATATCCCTCTTCTGAAGGGCTGTGAAGGTCAAGGCCCTACTGAAGCAGAGGCCCTGAAGGCGTTGGAAATGAAGAAAAAAGAATGGTTGGAGGAACGTCTGGAAAAGAATGAAGAAATCCCGGAGCCGTTGACCCTGGAACAGTTCAGTGGCCGTTTCGCCCTGCGGATGCCCAAGAGCCTCCACAGGAAGATTTCCTTGCTGGCAAAAGAAGAAGGCGTGAGCTTGAATCAGATGATTGTCTATCTGATATCCTGCGGGATCAATCATCTTTACAAAAGTTGACATCGTTTCCAAATTGGAAACGTTAAAAAATAAACGAAAGAGAGGAAGATCATCATGAAAAAATGGGGAAAAATGTTTGCTGTCTTTGCTTGTCTGGTCTTCGCCCTGGCTATGGCCGGTTGTGGGGGAAAGAGTGAAAAATTCACGGCCAATAGCTGGGTATTCGTGGAAAAAACAGATACTGGCGATAATGATTACATGAGCGTCATAACGTTTGAAAAAAATAATAAAAATTATATATGTACCGAAAAAACAACACACATAAAAATCCGTAATTATGGGGGAACATCATTAGGCATAGGAGCAAAAGAGCATTATGATTATAAAGTCAACGTAAGAGAATCAGATCCTTATGTACAGAAAGGCCTTATATATGATGAAAAAAACGACACTTTAACAATGGATGGAGATCCATTCTATACATATATGAGCAAAGATAACACCATAATCAGTCATCATAGTCCAACATTGGGAAAATTGACTTATAAGAAAGCGACTAAAGAAGAAGTTGAAAAAATAAAAAAAGAATTAATAGATTTTGAACAGAAAAAAGCAGCCAAAGCAACAGCAGAAGGGAATAAACAGTAAAAATACTGAAAGAGGGAACTGCAAATCGCAGTTCCCTCTTTTTATGCTCTGAGCCACTGGATCTTCCGGAAAATCCAGCTGGCACCGCCCTGTACACTGAGTTTCTGGGCACCGAGGATATCCTTCGGGAGGATGATGGTGAGGACCACCAATGCAATGCAGCGCAAGCACATACCCATGAAACCAATCCACTGATCGACCGTAATGGCAGCAGGTCCGCCAAAACTTGTCCCCGAACCTCCGGCCCGGGCCAGGACCTCCTGGGCATAGGAACGGCCAGCGGCCATGTTCCCGGGCCCGCCGTTGTAAGCAGCCAGAGCATTGGCCCAGTCACCATCAGCATAGTTCTGGTAATAATCAGCAAGGATCTTCGCTCCGCCATCGAGGTTCACATCCACATCGAAGATATTGTCCAAATCGATGCCATAGGCTTCGGCTGTACCAGGAGTGATCTGGCACAGGCCAAGGCCCCGGTCCTCAGGATCAGGGTCTCCGCCCACGGCTTCCGGATTCCAGGTGCTTTCCTGCTGGATCAACGACCAGAAGACGGGTACGGGGACTCCGTACTTCTGGGCATAGAAAGCAGCCTTCTGCTTCAAATCTTCCGGTCCAGTGATACCGGTGGTCGAAGTCGTGGCAGCCGGGATATTATCCATCTTGAACTGGTCATAAGGCTTCGCATCCTTGATGACAAGTGTGATGAACCCTACCATGATACTAGTCACAAGGAGCTTCAAGGTGCAGTGGACCAGCGCATCGATGCCTTTCTTCGGCAGGAACTGGCTGATGCTCCAGGCTCCGAAAGGCAGGGTCGTGATGGTCAGGGCACCACAGATGAAGAACTCGATATACGTAACCATGATATGGATGGCCAAGAGCAGGAAGAACAGGATAGTGATCAGGGACATGGCATAGATGGGCATGACTTCACTGATGAACCGTTTCATGAACGTCAGAGCCCCGTACTGGGCTATCTTGTTCAAGGCCGGTGTCACCAATGCGATTCCCTTTTGCAGGATCATCTGGGGCTGGGACACCTGGGCTCCCAGAGCTGTCCCTTCTCCGGTGAAAGTACCAGAGATATTGATCACAGCCTGTAGGAACATCCCATCCACGAACCAGTCCCACCACTTAGAAAGGAAAATGGTGAACATCCCATACTTTACGACTTTCTCGATCATCATCTTCAAAGAAAACGTCATCCCACCAAGGATAGTGGGCAATGTAACATCAAGGATACACAAGATCCAGAAGAGGGAGAAACAGCTCTTCTTGATGAGCTGATACCCCTTATGGGCAGCCGTGGAAACATCCTTCATGATCTGGCTGATGGAACTCCCCATCTTATAGAGTTCTTCGATGCCCCAAGGCAGAGGCATATCCGGATGGGAACGTCCGACAAAGGAAGGGTTCCCGTTCAGCCATGGCAGGGGATCGACAGATTTACCATTGACCCGGATTTCAAAATGACAATGTCCGCCTTCAGTAGCACCAGTAGTACCGGTTAGGGCAAGCAGGTCTCCCTGCATGACAGGCATCCCAGGTTCGACATAGATTTCTGAATTATGGGCATAATAACTTTGGATACCATGGCCATGGTCGATGATGACCAGATTCCCATAATCTCCCAATCGTCCTGCGAACGATACGACACCACCCGTTGTGGCATAGACTTCGCTGCCATCCTCGATCCCGATATCCACACCATCATGGTCTTCTTCACCATGTTCAGGGCAAATCCGATGACCCCATGGGGAATTGATTTGGGTGCTATTGACAGGCCAGTCGAAAGAATGGTTGGGTGTGGTGGAGGAAGCAGCAAAGACATCTTGAGAAGAAGGCTTATCCAAGTTGCCCGTCTTGTCCGTACCGGCAGGAGCTGCCGATACGGACAAGACGGAACAGAAGAGCTGAAAAAGTAGACAGGCTAGGACAAAGAATCGTTTCATGAAGATCACCCCTTCGATGGGGGAGCAGGAGGAGTCGGGCCAGCATTCCCGGAAGGTCCGGTACCGCCGGAAGGCGGTTCATGCGGAGTATATCCAGCATAAATCCGATCAGGAGGCGGAAGCCGATGATTGGAATCAGCACCGCCGCCTAACTCGGTAGGATAGCTGGGATAATAACCTCCGGGTCCGGAAGGGACAATTTCGCTGCTCGGATGAGGCATCCGGGTAGTCTCATAAGTCCCGGGCCGGTTGTTCCATGCCGTCTGGACGGCATGGAACGCTGTTCTAGCTCCAGCAGCTGCTTTGTTCTTGACGAAACCAGCTCCAGCTTTCCCTTTCGCAACGAGTCCATCGAACCCGACTTTAGAAGCATAAGCCATGCCGGAGAAGCCACCAGCAGTAGAAGCAAAACCGCCTATGGCGGCTCCGCCAAGAGCTCCACCGGCAAGACCTGCAAGTCCGGCACCAGCACCAGCACCAGCTGCGGCAGCCAGAACAGCTTTGCTGGCCTTCGGATGGTTCCAAGCCGTCTTCGCAACACCAGCAGCCGTCCCGGCGGCCATACGGCCACCTTCCATCTGGCTCTGGCCGGAAATCATCATCATGGCCAGTTCCGGCAGTTTCCATACCAGGAGCCCCATCACGAGACAAGATGCAACAACCACAAGCATTTTGCTGAATGAAGAATCAGCCGTTAATTTAGTAGTCGCAAAAACAGGTTCATACATGACACCCATGATGAAATACAGGACCATGAGCTTCATCCCGAAATTGCAGAGCCCTGGGAAGACAGATTTCCAGAGAAAATCTGTCTTCTTGAAAAGTCCGAAAGGAATCAGCACGGCTGCAAGCGTGCTGAAGATATAAAATTCAATCTTGGCAAGAGCAAGCTGGAGAGCCATGAGAAAAAAAGCAAGGAAGACCCCGACAATTACCAATAATTCAATCAGAGCACGTCCAAATCCATTCTTTAGAATCGACAAACCAGTCAAATCTTTAAAAATAGGTTCCAAAACAATAAAAGCCTGATCCAAAACAAAAGAAGGTTCATAAGCCTTCAGCCCTTCGGAAAAAGAATGGCCCGATGCTTTCATACCTACCATGCTGAAAGAAAGAAGGATGACATTGGGAATGGTAGCCGGAATATTATTGGGTAAAGAGATCCCGGGGAGCGGATGGGACCAATAGTACAGCATAAAAAGGAAAGCAAAGATCTTCATGAGACGGCTGATGACATTGGAAATCTTCAGCTGCCCTTCATACAGATACCAGGAGCTGGCAAGATCGATGATGGCCAGAGAACCGATCAGAGAAATGATATTCGGATAGATATTGGCAAGGCCCTGAGCACTGTTAGAAGCAAAAAACTTGACGATAGAATCAAGGAATCCCGATTGAGAGAGATCAGTAGGAGCAACCATAATAAATTCCTCCTAACGGACATAGAGCCCCAGGTCATCATTGGAAATGGACCGGCTCTTCTGACTTTCTTTAATCTTATCAATGGCGCTTTCTTCAGCAGCAGCATTTGCCTTGGAGGCGGCGATATCATTCTGCTTGTCCTGGGCTTCCTTCTGCATCTGGAAGATCTTCTGCTGGGCCTGGATGGCCTGGATGTTGGTCTGGATGGCCTGGATATGGCCCTGGGCCACCCCTATCTGGTTGGTGATCTGCTGGGCGGCTTTCTGGCCTTCAGGAGAGGCGTTGAGCTCTTCCAGGTCCTGGAGGGTCTTGGTCCAGACTTGCAGACGGTCGGACAGGATACGGAGGGCTTTCACTCCCTGCATATTGGCCTGTGCCATATTGGCATTGGACTGCTGCTTGGCATCCACCTGGGTGGACGTGGAAATCTCGGGCAGAGGACCGACCGTGGCATCGCCGGACAAGGGACCGGTGGGGCCTTTCCCCAGGACGGGGAACATCTTGCCGAAATAGGCATCGGCATTCCCGGCTTCTTCCAGCACCTTGCCCGCTTCGCCGCCAATCATCCCACCGGCTGTCTTCAGGGCTTTGCCCAGGTCGCTGGTGGACTCCCGGGCTTCGCCCTGGAGCCGGGTCAATACGGCCTTGGGGAGGCCGGTGATCTGTTTCACCAGAAGGTCTACCTGTTCCCTGGTAGCCGTATAGATCTTGATGGCCTGTTGGACGTTCTTCACTGTTTCGGCGATGTTCTGAGGGTCCTTCACGATATAAGCGGCATCTGCCGGAGCGGCATCCGGCGTGAACCCGGCGAAAGCGGCGCAGGTCCCGCACAGTACGATGAACTTCTTGTACTGGTAGATGTCACGCATGGAAGATAAAAGGGTACGCATCAGGATCACTCCTTTCATAGGGTAGAACGGTACATACACAGGAGGATATGGTATGCAGCACAACCTGTTCATGGAAATGTGCGCCTGTGTATGTACCGGTTCTGGTTCAGTTATTCGTCTTCTTCTTCCTCTCCTTCATCATCAGAAGAAGGAGCTTCCGGTGCCGGAGCGGCCTGTTCCGGAGCGGCGGGAGCCTGTTTGAGGGCAACTTCCGGAGCGGGGGAGGGCTGGTCCAGCTTGGCCTTCAGGGCATCCATTTCCTGTTTCTGATGGAGCAGAGCATTGGCCATGAAGCTCATCTGGCCCTTCATGGTGGAGATGGTCTGGAGCAGTTCCTTCCGGCTGCCGTGATTGCTGTTGGCCTTGCCGTCCAGGCTGAAGGACAAGCCCAGGTTCACAGCCTTTTCCTTCCCGATGGCTCCGCCCAAGCTCACCATGAACTTGTCATTGGCCCGGTAGAAGGCACCCAGGGCACCGGCAGTGGCTCCATGGTACTGGCCACCGGCCACGGCGAAGGACAGCTTGTTGTCCGGATCATAATCCAGGGGATGGAGCCCGGCCAGGGCTACCGCACCGGCCACGGCATTGTCCATCCGGTCGCCCAGCACGTTGAACCGGTCATCCACGTTGCTCCTGAAGTCATACAGCTGACCGCCGTTCACCGCATCCCGGCTGCCAGGAGCGATGGCACCGTCAGCCACGTTCCGGACCTTGTGGCCGTTGGCATTGATCCCTACAGAATCGATGTAGTTCTGGTCATGGACCCACAGGTCCCCGGAAATCCGGGCATCCCCGCCTACGGAGAAGTTCCGGGCCACGGTGGCATTGCTGCCCATGGCCACGTCCCCTTTGAGGGTGCTGGTCCCGTCCACCGTCAGGTCCTTGCCTACATGGGCCATGCCCTGGAGATCGGAATCCCCCTTGACCGTCAGGTCCTTGCCGATAGAAGCATTGCCCTGGAGGTCAGAATCGCCTTTGACCGTAAGGCCCTTCTCGAAGGTGGCATCGTCTTTCCCAGTGATCTTCCCGTTGACGGTCAGGTCCTTCCCGATGGATGCACTGCCGTCTACCTTCAGGTCCTTGCCTACATGGGCATTGCCCTTCACATCAGAATCCCCCTTGACAGTGAGGTTCTTGTCGAAGGTCCCGTCCCCCTTGAACTGGGATTTCCCGGAGATCGTGAAATCCCCGTCCACAGAGCCGTTCCCTTTGACCGTCAGGTCTTTCCCCACTTCCACGTTCCCAGCGGTGGTCACGTCCCCGGTGAGGGTGGAAGTGCCATCCACCGTCTGGTTCCCCTTGATGTGGGAATCCTTGTCAACGGTCTCATTGCCCTTTACATGGAGATCCTTGCCTACGGAGGCATTGCCCTTCATGTCGGCATCCCCGCCCAGGGTGGTCTTCCCATCGATGGTCCCATCACCCTTCACATGGAGATCGTTGTCGATGGTCTGGCTTCCGTTCACGTTGGAATCGCCTTCCACGGTCTGGTCCCCTTTGATGGTCCCATTGCCTTCCACGGTGGCATTGCCCTTTACGTCAAGGTCCTTGCCGATGGTCTCGCTGCCCCCGATGGTGGAATCCCCATCCACCGTAGAGCTCCCTTTGGTGTGGGAATCCTTGTCGGTGGTGGTGTTCCCTTTTGTATGGGTGTCCCCGCCGGTGGTGGTGTTCCCGGAGTTGATGATGTCATCCAGGGTCCCGTCAGAGATAATCTGAGACACTTTCTTCTTCAGGACTTCTTCCTGGTCCTCTTCGGTCACAGGGCCGATGGTCCCAACGGCGATGAACATGGGGTTCTCCGTGGAGTTGTTGGTCCCCCGGACCACGATGCCGGTATTGTCATAATCAAGCACCGTGGAGACCCCGGTGTCATTGCCGTCCTGCCGGTGGCCATCCCCGAACAGGTTGGCCCCCAGGGAACCGGCGAACAGAACGTTGTCGAACTTCTGGGAGAAATTGAACTGGACGGCATCATGTTCCCCGATGCTGTTCCGGGCATAGCCGTATTGCAGGTAATACCCATTGCCCAGGGAAATCTTCCCGGTCACAGGATTATTGGCCGCTTGCGTCCCATGGTAGGTAAGGGCGAAGCAGGGGGTGGCTACGGTGCAGGACAGACCTACTACCGCTGCCAGGACGGCATTTTTCATCCGATTGGTGATCACTTTTCTCATCCTTCTTTCTTCATGCAAAAACCTTCATTATATATATCTGCATCAACATATATATCCGTATCTGCATCCATAAGAATATCCACATCTGCTTGTGGATATTCAGGCGGAACGGCTGGCCATTTCCCGAGAGAGGGCTTCCTTCAGCTGGAGATATTTCTCCCATTCCTCCGGACAATCCTTGTAGCCGAACCAGTAATGGATGAATTTCTCCGTGGTGAAATCGCTCCCCTGGGAAGCGATGAACTGGTTCATGGCAATCTGATCCGTCTTGGCCGTAGCCGTCACGAAGGGGAACTCAGCCTTCCGGAGAGCCAGCTGGAACACCCGGTCCCCTTTGGGAGAACTGTAATAGTAATCCTGTTTGGGGGTCATGGAGGAAATGATGTCGATCTGGGAATCGTTGATCCCGAAGGAATAATACAGCTCCCGGTTCTGCTGGTTGGAAGCATTGGGGTTGGGGAGGTAGATTCGGGAATCACAGTTTTCCATGATCGTAGTCATCAGATCCGGCTTCAGGGCGATATCCGCCAGGTTCTGGGTGGCGAAAACGATGGAGGTGTTCTTCTTCCGCATATCCTTGAAATATTCCTTCAGCTTATTCTTGAAGGCCGGATTGTCGAAGAACAGCCAGCATTCGTCCAGCACGATGATGGACGGACCGGCGTTCTCCTTCAGAGTGCTCTCGATCCGATGGAACAAATAATCCAGGGTGGAGGGGACAATGGCTGGCGTACCCATCAGGGTCTCCATCTCGAAGACCTGCCACCGACCCTTCCCGGAAACATCCCGGTCGTTGTCGAAAAGCTTCCCGTAAGAGCCTTTCTGGGTCAGGGCCTTCAGGGCCAGCCGGATATCCTCGCTCTGGACCATGGTACAGAACACAGAGATGGTCCGCTGGTCGGGAGGCATGGTGGCCAGAGACTGGAGAGCTTCCCAGACATAGTTGTCCACTTTGGAATCCACGGTCAGGTTCTGCTGTTCGAGGTAGGATTTGATCCATTCCTTGGCCCATTTCTTCTCATTCTCATCGTCAATCCTGGCCAAAGGCTGGAAGGATAACTCATGGCTGCCTTCCGCCGCCAGGTTGTAGAAATGGCCTCCAACGCTCAGGGTGAGGGCCCTGGAGGACGCTGCCTTATCGAAGATGAAGATCCGGCTGTCCGGATACTTCAGGAAATGGGCTTCCAGGGTATTCAGGAGCACGGATTTCCCGCTCCCGGAAGGGCCCACAACCATGGTGTGGCCCTTGTCGGCCACATGGATGTTCAGACGGAACGGGCTGTTGCCCACGGTATCCGTATACAAAAGGACCGGCCCCTTCAGGAACCTGTTGTCCAGGTCACCACTCCATGTAGCGGTGATCGGGGCCAAGTGACAAAAATTTAGGCTGGAGACAACAGGGGTGCGGACATTGGCCCGCCAGCATCCGGGGATGGAACCCCACCAGGCTTCCAGGGAGTTGAAGGTCTCCTTGTAGGCCACGAAACCACGGGAGTTGAGGGCCTGCATGATTTTTCCGGCCTTGTCTTCCACGCCCTGGACTGTATCATCCAGGACCACGAAAGTCATGGTATATCGGCCCAGGGAGACATAATCCTGCTGGACTTCCACCCCGGCCTGGAGGGCATCCTGTTCCTGGATGAGGGCATTCTGGTCCACCTTGTCAGAAGTGGTGTTGGTGATAGATTCCCGGGTCATGGTGACGATGCTCTTCTTCATCTGGCCCCAGCGGTCCGCTGCGTCGCCAGTGAAATCCACGGCATCTTCCTTGTTGAGGCAGCAGAACCGGCTGACCCAGCGGAATTCCATGTTCAGGGAATTCATGATGTCCAGATAGCCGGGAGACCCCACCGGCGGGAAGCTCAGGACCGTGACGAGGCGCATATGCTTCTCGCCCAGCATGGGCTTCGTACCCCCGGTGAGGGGAGAATCCGCCAGATAGGACCACACTTCCTGGTTGTAATTGGCCTTGACGAAATGGGGCATGGCCGACACGGTGGAGTGGAGGTAGGTGATCATCTCATCCGGGCTTAGGACACGCATGGTCTTGTTGGTGAGATTGTACAGGCTGTTGCCCAGGAGGTTCACCTGGTCCACGAAGACATCATATTCCTTCCGGAGGGTCTTCAAGGTCTTGTCCTTGTCTTCCGCCTTCGGATTGCCGGACCGGATGAATTCGTTGAGGATCCGGCTCTTCTTGCTGGGGAGATAATAGAGAGTCAGATAATAATCCGTCTCGAAATGGGCCTTGCCTTCGTAATACTCCTTCCGTTCCTCCTCGAACTGCTGGAGCAGGACCGTAGGCATCCGGGATTCCCGGTAGCTGCTGGAATAATGCCGCTGGGCCTCGAAATAGACCACGGAACCGGTCCCGAAGACCTTCAAGGCCTTGTTGAATTCCGCATTGTAGCGGAGAATCTCTTCCGGGGTGGCTGAAGCCATGTCACGGCCACGGAAGGTGAGAGTGGCCATGAAAGAGAAATCCCGTCCGAAGATGGTCCCGTCCTTTCCAGAGGAGACCAGCCCCCAGGGCAGGAGGGAGGACACCTTGTCCCGTTCCCGGAAGGCCCCCAGGAGGGTGGAATATCCAATCTTAGAGATATCCTTCTTCTTGCGGTTGAAATAAAAGAGAAAATCATCGATCTTCCCTTTCAGAGAAAATGCCAAGATACATACCTTCTTTCTTCAGTCCGGATGGACCTGTTACAGAGATGAGATCCCGGATACCAGGACGATGAGCCCATCGAAGATGAGGAACAGGAAGAACCCTCTGGGCTTCCGGGGACCGGAGGGCCAGAAGAAGCCCACGGTCCCGCTGGAAGCGAGGACGATTCCCATAAGCACAAGCGTCAGCGCATCCATGTCTCACCTCGTCATACATCGTAATAGCTCTTGTTCCGGAGGTATCTCAGGAAGACTTCGTGGAACTGTGGGTCGTTGTGGGTGAGGAACCGGAACACGAAATGGATCCCCACGATGACGAACACCACCATGATGGTCTTGAACAGTACCCCGAAGATCAGTGCCAGGACGAATTCCAGGATGAGCAGGGTCCGGGGGACTCCCATCCACAGCATGGGCTGGGTCAGGGAACGCCGGATAGGGACCACATACCCCTCCGGGAGCTCTCTCTTTTCTTTCGCCATTCCATTCACCTGCTTTCCTCTCCTCCGTCATCTGGGGATCTTTCCGATGACATCGGTGATGGAAGCTGCAGAAGCAGATTCCTGGATATAAGAGATGAAAGTGGGAGCGAAGAGACAGATGCCGATGGCGAAGATCAGCACGAAGAACTTCTGGGTCCCGGGCCCGCCATGACCGGCGAACAGGCTGAAAGCAGCCCCGGCGATGGCAATGATGCCCAGGGTCAGGGGCAGGGGCCCCGTCAGCTCTTTGGCAAGGGAAGCGAAGAAACGGGTCCAGGGCCATTGCCAATCAGCAGCTTTGGCAATGTCTTCGATGCCTCCAGCAAAGCTGGTGTTGGCCAGGATGAGCAGGGAAAGGACTCCCAGCATCACCCAGAAATCCCGGCTCTTCACCATGGCGAGAGCCTTTTTCTTCAGATCCGTCTTCTGGATGGAAATTCCGTTGGTTTTCATCATAGATCACTCCTTTTTCCTGATGACCGGCTCGATCCTGATCTGTGGGTCCACAGGGACCGTCCGGTACTGATGTTTCAGCGCATCGTAACCATGCACTTCAAGGATCTCCGAAATCACACGGGTCCGGACCCCATTGGGGAGGACCTTGTGCTCGATGGAAATCACGACGTTGATGGCTTCCCCGATCAGATTCCGGAGGGCTTCTTCCGAGAGGCTCTCACAGGATGGATCTTCACGGGCAAGGTTTTCGATACGGGTCAAAGCGAACAGGGCATTGTCGGCGTGGGTGGTGCATACGCCTCCCGGATGGCCGGTATTCCACGCTTTCAGCATGGAATAGGCTGCCCCGTCCCGGACTTCGCCGACGATGATCCGGTCCGGGGACCGTCTCATACAGCTGGCAAGGAGCCGGGTCATGTTATAGACCTTTTTATGGGGATCCCCTGTATCCTGCATGGTATACATGGGGGAATAATCCTCCGCTGGGCACTGGAGTTCCGGAAGATCTTCCAGGGAGATGATCCGGTGGTCCGGGGAAATCTCCGCCATATCCAGCAGGAGGGCATTGAGGAACGTGGTCTTCCCGGTCCCGGTCCCCCCGGACACCAGGATGTTCTTCCTGTCCTTGATGGCGTGTTCGATGTAATTCTTGTACCCGATGGTCAGGGACCCGCTTTCCACATAGGAAGAGAGTGGGAAGACAAGGAGGGCTTTCTTCCGGATGTTGAACTGGGGGGACCGGACGATGGGGGGGATCTCCCCCTGGAACCGGTAGCCATAGCCATCGATCTCACAGGAGATGTCCGGCACATTGTTGTCGATGATCTTCCCGGCCTGTCCGGCGCAGAGCCGGATGACCGCCATCCGGCGTTCCTCCGGGAGGACGATGGAAGATCTGACCTTCCCTTCGGTCTGGGAGATATACCATACCGTCCCATCATCATTGCAGTAGGCTTCCGTCACGTCCTTCCGGGCCAAGAGCTCCACCAGGGCGGGGCCCATGGTGGTATCGAGCGTCACCTGGTTCGGTGTCTTCTGAGGGACCTGTGCCATAGATATCAGCCTTCTTCAGGCCCGGCTTCCGGAGCCGGAGCGTCTTCTGTTCCGCCTTCCGGCTGGGAGCTGCTCCCCAGGTCCTTCAGATACTGGTCATAGAGGCCTTTCAGCTGGGACCGGAGCCGGTCCCCGGAAGCCGGATCGCCAGATTTCAGCAGGTGCCCCACGTAGAGGATACAGCCGATGACGAACGGCTCAGACGGATCCATCTGCATGGATTCCGCCGTCTCCCGGACGGCTTCCCCCAGCTGGATGGCAGCCTGTCGCTGGAGCTTCTTTTCATTGTTCTTCATCTTTTCCTGGATGGCACGCTGCTTCATGGCCAGGTTTTTCAGTTTCTTCTTGTTCTCGATGAGGTTCAAAAGAGTAGATGCCATAGTCAAGTCTCCTTTTTATCTATATGATCCCTGTTGTCCTTTTTGGGGTGCAGGGAGATGGAACCGAAATCCTTCAGGGCATAACGGTCCTTCTTAGGGGATTCCTCCGCATGGGGAGCCTCCTTGGCAGGAGGTTCCTGCGCCTTGCGTCTCCCGCCTCTTGCCTTGTCCCTGGCTTCCGCCACTTTTTCGGCAAGGTCCGGCAGGATTTCGCCCGTATCCACGCTGCGCATCTCGTCATCCGTGAAATCCGCTAGGTCATCATGCTCCAGGAGGAGCCGGACCCGTCTGGGGTAAGGATTGTGCCGGATCACATCGCTGGCCACAGGAGGGTCCAGCAATTTATCCGTGAAATACTTGTTTTCATAATATTTCACTTTGTCCGTCAGGACCGGCGGGAATCCGCTGGCCACGATGATTTCCTTGTCTCCCAACCGCTTGATCTCATCTGCCGTCATCAGGGCACGGCCCGTCTGGGACCGGCTGTAATTCTTCTTGCCAAATAGCCCACCGTCAGAAGAGACGCTTTCCGTCTCGATGGTCTTGTTGCCCAGGAGGCTTTCACAATACTTCCCGGTATCATTGTCGTTGGGGGCATAGAAAATCTGGAGATGGCAGTTCATGAGGATCTGGTTGTCCTTACCATAGATGCCGTTGATCTGGGGAAGCCCCTGGTTGATCAGGAACACCTTCATACCGTACCCGGCGATGTAGGACAGGGTGGCAGCAAAGGACTGGAGGTTCCCCAGGGACGAGAATTCATCCATCAGGAACAGGCATTTATGTTTGTATTTATCCACGGGCCTGGCGTGTTCGAAGCCCATGACCCGGGCATGGTGCCGGACCATCATCTCGAAGAACAGCCGGAAGATGGGAGCCAGCCGGAGCAGGTCCGAAGGCGGTGTCACCAGGTACAGGCTCACCGGCTTCTTGTAATTCATCAGATCATCCACGCAGAAATCGCTGACGGACGTGTTGGCTGCCAGGACCGGGTCCAGATATTCCTTCAGGGCCGTATTGGCCGTGGAGATGATGGACCCGCCTTCATTGGGTGGCTTCGCCACGATTTCCTTGAAGGACTGGTAGATGATGGGGTGGATCCCCGGATGTTCCTTCAGAGATTCCTGGCCCGGATACAGGTTATGCAGGTCTTCCTGGGTGAACTTCCGTTCCACGTATGCCTGTTTCTGGGTGTCCCACTCCCGGATCTTGATCCCTTCCTTCGGGACGTGCTCGAAAGGGGAATCCGGGTTGGTCAGGAATTTCAACGTATCCACGAACCCGGCACTCCGCCAGGTGGAAGGGTCGGAAGCATCCACGTCATCCCCTTCATCAGTACATTCAATGGGCCGTCCATCATCATCGATCTGAGGGATCACGTTGGTCTTCATATAGCTGGCCACCGTGAAGAGGGATGGATGGGGATAATGCTCCGGATCTACGCAGTGGGCGTATTTCAGATGGAGGATGACCGCAGAGATGACCATGGCCGCATTGGCGGTCCAGTGGTCAGGCTTGCCTTTCCCTTCATAATCGGCGATGATGGCCGCCAGGTTCTGGGCCATGGAGACTTCCATGGGAGTCCCGATGGGAATCTCATCCAAAGGGTTCCAACGGGCAGTGGAACCGTCTTCCGCCGTGGGTTCGAACTTGATGGTCACCTGGCGCATCTTCTTTTTCCGGTATCCGCTGGTCACGGCCCAGTTTTCCGACTTGATGTCGTTGACGATGGTACTCGACTTCCATCCACCCAGGAGAGTAGGGATGATGAGCCCGACACCTTTACCGGACCGGGTAGGGGCGATGACCGCCAGGTGCTTGTTGGAATTGTCCCGGAGGTAGAAGTGGGACATCTTCTTATAGAGGCCGAACAGGATCTTATAGGAAAGATCCAGGAACCAGACGAAAAAGTCCAATTCATCCAGCGGGTCATATTTCCTGTTGTTCTCGGCTTCCAACATCCCGATCTTCTTCTGGAGACTTTCTTTCCTCTTCGGATCATCCGAATCGGCGATCTCTTCTTTCAGACGGGCGATTTTCTGGACATTCTTGTCCATCTGGAGTGCCTTCCGTCTCTCGAAAGAGAGTTCGGCGAAAGCCTTCTTCTCTTTCTTCACCAGTTCGACAGAACGGAGGAAAGAGGTGAAGGCCCGTTTCAGGGGGCTGTCATACAGCCCCACTACTACCCCGGAACCAGAGATCAGATCCAGTTTCAGGAGGTCCCTATATTCTGCCCAGCGGGCAGAACCATGGCTGGTCATATCCTTCGTATGGGAAGTGAAATAGAGGAGAGCCATGCTGAGGAAGAACGCCACCGGGAAATAGATGGAAACGGAAGAAAAGATCTTCGGCACGATAGGACCATAGAGGGCTTTCCATTGGAAATATCTCCAAGGGAGATAGTAATGTCCGATGAACGGTTTCCCCAAGAAATGGGCATTGTATTCCATGATTTCCGCAACCCTCTGGGTGGCTGCCCAAAGGCTGCCCAGAGGGATGACGATGAAGGAAAGGAAGAATGCAGTGAACTTACCCATAGGCCATCACATCAGCCTTCTTCCTCATATTCTCCTAGGGAGAAATCCTGGTTCACGAAGATGGAGAACTGGAAGCCGGGGGAGATGGTGATCGTAGGCTGCATATTCACATCCCGCTGGATGATCTGCTGGCCGGTCTGGAGCACGGAAGCTACAGCACCAGCCACCGCTTCTTCGCCAGGGCTCCGGTCATCGCTGCCGCCGGAATCGCCGGTGGCACTCTGGGCAGCGGCAGAAAGGAGAGCGGTCCAGAAAGCGGACCGATACAGGGAAGAGCTGTGGTCATCATACTTGTCGGCCAGACCAGGATATCCTACGCCGTCGATGGCGTTCTGGTTCGGCAGATCGATGCTCCGTCCATCCGGGAAGATGATCCGTTTGAAGACCACGCCGATCCGTTTGTTGCCCCGGCTCCCGGCACTCCCGCTGGTACCCAGGACACGGGAGCCCTGAGGGATCAGCAAGTGGGTACCGGTGAGAGAATCGTACACATCCTGCCGGATCTGGGCCACCACATCTCCGTTGGAAACATCGCTGGAAACACCCGTGAGGAGAGTAGCCGGGATGACGGCACCAGCGTTCAGGGTGAACACCCCATCAGAAGCATTGTCAGGAGTGATCCCTTGGGGCATCTGTACTGTGCTCCCGCCAGAAGAATCAAACTTGAAAGCAAGGGCAGAAGAGAGCATCTTGGCAATCGTCTGGCTCTGCTGATCTGACTGCCCGCTGCTTCCGCCGCTTGCGCTTCCGTTCCCGGAACCGCCGCCGGAAGAATCTCCGTCGTCATCCACATAGATGGTCCTGGCAGCCGGAGCTGGAGTGCTCCGGGAGGGAGAGGGGTCGCTGGTGAAATTGTACCGGCGGGGCGGGACGGGAGTCTGTGCCGCTTCTTCCGGCGTGATGACATCGTTCCGGACCGTGCCGTTCGGGACGGTCCCTTTGGAATTCTTCCTGGCTACAGGTTTCCCATTCTTGTTCAGGGAGTTCTGGTACTTGTTGAGCTGGGCATAATCATCCGGGAGACCGTTGGCCGGATTCGTCGTACCACTGTTGGCTGAATTAGAATTGAGCTCTCCAGCCTTTTCCGGTTTGTGGGTCGCCGGTGCTTTGAAGGCACTGTTCACGATGGCCACCACGGAAAAGATGGCGATACCGGCACCGACCGTCGCCAGTGCCTTCTTCTTGACGGTGACAATCCGGTCCTGCGGTTTTTCGCCGTCACCATCCTGGATGCCGTCGTCCAGGTTCTCGCCGAAGGCTTCCTTGAAGGCTTCGTTCGCTCGTTCCTCCTCTTCTTCTTTTTCGGGATCCGGCTCTTCCGGCTGCCGATAGAAGAAGCGGTTGAACTTGTCTTTGACATCTTTCAGTCCCATTTATCCAACCATCCTTTCATCAGTCTTTGAGTACATAGCGGCGGAGGTCCCGTTCATGCTGTTCACGGATCTTATCAGTCTCTTTGTCTTTGGAAGGGACAATCTCGATATATTTCTTGGGGGAATACTGGAGACGGGCCTTCCGGAACACCCGGTCAGCGATGATATGGCTGTCCCGGACCCGGAAGTTCACCAGCTGGAGCTTCTTGGAATCATCTACTGTGTAGATTACCGGAAGATCATATTTGTTGTTCTTCGGCATCTTGATGATGGTCTGTTTCCCGTTGTCCCAGATTTGGAGAGGGAGCAGGTCCACAGGCACGTCCTTCACGTTCCGGATGGTGTATCTGAAATTCCGGGTATCCCGTTCCCGGACCTGACGGATCCGGTCACGGAAAGAGAGATAGGAAGATTTCTTCCCGGAATCTTTTCCTTTCTTTTCTTCCCCGTCCTTCTTCATCCAGTTGATGACGAATGGCTGGTCGTTCTTGGTCCGACCCACTGTCCGGCTGGAAGAAGGATTTTCTTCACTGGAAAGAGCGGGGCCATCGGAATGGCGGTCCTTCCATTCTTCCAGTTTGGCCTTCACATCCGGATCCACGAAGGGATCATCGGAATCATAAGGTCGGATCTGTCTCTTTAATTTCGCTTTCCGGGCTTCATCCTGTACTTCTTCATCGGAATATTTCCAGGCGACCACCGGGGTGTAGGAATCGCCGGAAGAAATCAGGATACGGTAGCACCGGGCATTGGTGTTGATGATGAGGTTCGTCTCTATGTTCGCCTCCAGAGGCTTCACATAGACGTGCTGCGTGGTTCCCACGATGGATTTGTCCACCATCCATCGGGCGGTCTCACCGCCCACGATGTACGTGACCTGTTCCCCGGGATGGAGCTCGATGTCCGTCACATGGCCCACTTGGGTCTCCACCCGATATTGGGAGTCCTGTCCGAATTCGTAGATCTTCTTGGAAGCCGACTGCCCTGCATCTGCAAGGTTGTAGACCGCCTTATAATCGGAAGCGGCAGCCATCGCCGGGAGCTGGTTCTTGAACAGGCCGGTCAGCACGATGGTAGAGAGGAGGACATACCGTTTGGTTCTTCTATCCATTTCCTTCTGGCCTCCTTAATTTTCCCGGGCGATGTTCAGGTCCGTGATCTTCAGTCCCAGAGGATTGAAATTCAGTTCCTTCTCATCCTTCGGAGGTTGGACGGAAACGGCGAACACGGCGATATAGTTCCGGACGGAATCTTTGTTCACTTCGCCACCCGCAGAGAACTCCCGTTCCTGCCACCGTACCTGATAGGTGCTCTTGGTATTGGGCTGGAGCTGGAAGGACTTGATTTCCACCTGGACCGTGGAACGTCCCAGCTTCTTGATCTGGTCATCGTTCTTGATCAGGGTGGCCAGTTTATTGGAAGCAGGGGTGGTCAGGAAGTGCTGGGCCGTGTTCCAGCTGGATTTGTAGACAACCGGATCCAGCGGGATGGTCCGGATGTCCCGGACGAACTGGGTCAGGAAATACTGGATCTCTTTCTGCTGGGGCTTATAGGGGACCGCCTTCAGCTCCTGGGCAGCATCGATCCTTCCGGTGGCATTGTCCACCCGGACGGTGTACACCTTGAAATGACTGGTCAGCGTGACGAAGACCACCGCAATCACGCAGACCATGCACAGGGCGATGTAGAAACGGTTCCGTTTCTCCGCCTCCCTCCGTGACTGGTCCAGGTTGAACATAGGATAAGCGTACAGACCTCCCGTGTCTTCCGCCCGCTTATCCAGGGGAGCGGTGAGATCATCCGATTTTGGGAGGAACTTGTGTTGGGGTTCCATTTCCTCACTCCTTTGACTGGAAATAAAAGATTTGCAAAAACGTTATTTGCATATGATTATTTTATCACAAATGAATAATTATGGCGAAATGAATTTTAGCAAAAATAGCAGGAAATACAATGTTAAACGACCATTTTCAAAGGTACATGGAAATTCCATGAAAACCTTCGATGAAATAAAATATGGAAAAACAAAACGCTTCATGATAAAATAAATCAAAAGCCTGCAATGCACGCTTACACAAATGTCCTGGACATTTGTAGCGTGGTCCGGAGCGAAGGGCTCCGGACAGGGCCGCCTTCGGCGGACGGCAAAGCAGAGCTTCGCCGTAACAGGCCCTCCCTCTCCGGTCAGATGGGCTTCCCGGACAGGGAGGGCAGAAAATCCGCAAGCGGATTTTATCAACCCTGGAAACCAAGGAGGTGAATTCCCGAATGGCCATCTATCATTTCTCCAACCGTCCTCACGGGACCACCCGTTCCGGGGTCAAGATCAATACCAAAGCCCATTATGACTATATCGCCCGAGAAGGACGCTATGCCCATCTCCGGAACCGGGGTGAGGATCTGGTCTGTTCCGAGAGCGGCAATATGCCCTATTGGGCGGAAAATCCCCAGGAATTCTGGGAAGCCGCCGAAGAACACCGGAGAGTGAACGGACGGGCCTATCGGGAATTCCATCTGGGGCTCCAGGAAGAACTATCCCTGGAAGACAACAAGGCCTGTGTGGAGGAATTCCTGGAAAAGACCGGCATCAAGAACCATCATGCCTATACCTTCTGCATCCATGACAAGGAAGCAGCCCTGGATCCGGAACACAGGAACATCCACGCCCATGTGATGTTCTGCGAGAAGACCATCGAAGAGGACCGTCCGGTGGGAGCCGAAAAATATTTCCAGAATTACTACGAAGACAAACAAGGGAACCCGGTCTCCGGATACAAGGTGGACCGGCGGTTCGCCTCCAAGGAGATGAACCAGTCCATGCGGGACCTGTGGGCCGATATCGTCAACCGAAAGTTCAAGGAACGGGGCCTGGATATCGAGATCTCCAGCAGAAGCCTGGAAGAACAGCGGGAGCAGAAGCTCCAGGAAGGGAAATACGAAGAAGCGGAGCTCCTGGACCGGCTCCCTGCCTACAGCATCAGCAAGAGATACTGCAACCCCAAGTACCGGAAATATATCAGACAGGCAAAAGAAGAGGTGCATAAGAACGCCGACATCCCGCCAGATAAGGACTGGACTGTGGAACATCTGGACCAGGAACACCAGCAGGATTTCGAAGACGTGATCCAATATGCCATCGCCGACGAAATGCGGAAGACCGCACGAGAAATCCAGCAGGCCCGGCTGGCCCTCCAACAGGAAAAAGAAACGGAAAGACAGAGAGAAATCCTTGCCCGGATGGCCAAGGATGCTTCTGCACGCCAGGAAAAGGAAGCGGAAGAAGAAAGAGAGAAAGAAGAACAGGAAAAAAGAGACAAGAGAGAAGATTATCGGGAATCCGACCCCATGCTGGTCACTTATGGGGATATCATCGACTTTGCCATGGCAAAGATGGAGATAGAAAGAGAAAAAGCTCAAAGACTCCAAGAAGAAAGCCAGAAGATCTGGAAAGAAATCAAGAAAGGACGGACAGAAGGCTCTGCTGCCCCTATGCTGTCTGAAAAAGAGATCCAGAGGAAAGCGGAATACATCCTCTTCGCCGGGAGGAGCTTCGAGGCCAAACAAAATTACCGGAAGATACTGGCTGAACTGAAACGCACGGATCTTTCCGAAACAGAACGGAAAGGACTCACGGCACAGCGCATCAAACTGGGGAAAGAGTGCGCCTATTTCAATAAACTCCTGAAAGAAAAGGAGACTGTCCTTGAACGGATCAAAGGAAACATCCGCAACGAACAGGCAAAAATCGTGGAAGACCAGACCACAAAGATGGAAAGAGAGAAAGAAAAGCTGGAAGCCCTGAAGAAAAAAGCAGGGAAACTCTACGGGCAAGCCATGGCCCACCAGCATCAGGCGGACCAGCTGGACAAGACCATCAATTATATCTTCCACGAAAATCGGAACAAAAATACGAAGCAGTTCATGCAGAACAAAGTCTATACGGAAGACAAGATCCCGCCCCTGGTCCGTGGCAGGAACAAGATCATGGGTTCCCTTCCTCTGGACCAGTGTCCTTATATCGAGACGGATACCGGGCGGTACTATCTCTTCAAGAACAAAGGGCGGGATGACATCACCCGGGAAGATGTGGAGAATGGCTCCGTGAAAGCCATCCGGGAAAACGATGACATCATCAACGGGCTGGCTCCTACCTATGTCATCACCTTCAAAGACGGGAAGATTGACCAGATCAATGACTATGATGTAAAGCACAAATACTACAAAGGATGGACCCCTCTCTATAGACCCAGGAACGAAAAACCCAAGAGAGATTACCATTTCGACCCCAAAGACCCCAAGAACATCAAAGATAACTTCAATAAATATAACCTGGGAAACAGAAAACGGAACGAACTCCTGGATGGAATCCTCGACCAGTTCATAGAACAATCCAGCAGGAATTCCAATGCCAAACTCCATGACAACGAACTGGAAAAAGAAAAATATGCAGCCAGATTCCGTGAAGCGGTGAAGAACGAAGCAGAACTGAAAGAACTGGAGTTGGAAAATATCTTCAGATGAGATGGTTCCATGAGACCAATGGCGTTTTTGCTTTTTTCCCGGTTCTATTCTAGCAGTGGAGCCCTGCCGGACAAGGGCCGGAAAATTTTTGCCCGGAAGATCACCAGCCAAAATTTTTCCGGTCCCTCCGGGCAGACCCTTGTCCTCCCGGTCTCCGCCGCTCTGCTAGAACCGTGGAAAAAAACAAAAAAATACGCAGCACCAGGCCAGGAATCAGGAAAAGCGATAAGCCAGCCGGGGGCTACGGTCAGAAAAAAGAAAGAAGGCAGGAACCATGAGCATAGATACATTGGAAAGGACGATAGGGAAAGTCGTAGAAATCAAACCGATGGTGATCCGCTCTGAGACGGGGGACATCATCAAAGCCAAATGGCTCCCGGAAGAAAGCGACTTCGGGAAGGATGTGCTGTTCACTTTTGTGTGGAGGCTCTTGAAGTTCTGGGATGCCTTCATCCCCAATCCGCTCCGGCCTATCCTCGGTCTGCTCCAGCTGATTCCATTCTTCTACTTCTATGCAGGGATGAGCGATGGATGGATGAACAAATATTATGCAGCCATCGGAATGGTCTGCACAGGGATAAGTATGTATGTGACAGCAGAAGGGGAGAGTCTGGTGGAAAGATTCAACCCCAGGAACTGGTAGGAAGAAGGGAAACACCATGGATGATAGATATTTGTGCCCCCAATGCGGGTCCGATGATGTGCGGAAACTGGAAATGATCTGGAAGGAACAAACCGGGGATATCAATCTGGACTCCGTAGGGACCACCTATGGGACCGGGGGAGTCAACGTGGGCTACTTCAAATCCAAAGGGACCCAGCTGTCTAAAATGGCAAGGGAAGCGGCTCCGCCCAGGAAGAGAAATATCAAGACCGATGTCCTGGGAGGAATCTTCCTGGGCTTCTTCCTCGGTGCCCTGTTCGGGCTGGTGGGAATCTGGTCCGGCCATAAAGACCTTGCCACTGTCCTCTTCTGGACAATGATGGGAGTGGGATGGATGTATGGATGCTTTCTGGGTGGGAAGGACCATGTATGGAATGAAAATGTATGGCCGAAAGTCTACTCCGGCTGGCAACATACCTGGATGTGTACCCGGTGCGGAAAGCGGTTTTCTGTCCATGAGTGAAAGGAAACGTGGAGGACATGAAAAGAGATACAGGATGGAGGATGCTGAAAGGATACAAAGTCTATGTTGAAGACGGCAAGGTCTACCGGGACTCGTTGCCGGATTCCTGGAAGGATATCCCTATCTGTGGACGGATGCAGAAAACGGAAAGATATGCCCGGACGGTATCCCTGTAGAGGAATTCTGCCGGGAGAACTACACGATAGAATGATAAAAACAAATAATAACAGACCCATAAAAGAGTCTGTTATGATATAATCATCATGCTGTCCAGGCGGTAATGAAACTCCGAGTTTATAAGACAAAAATTTAAGGAGACAAATATGAATATAATTTCATATGAGACGAAAATAAAATGGGAAGAAAAAATCAAACCCATCGATTCTACGTATTGGGCAGATTGGACAAAAATTGGGCAAAAAGTTTATCATCCTTTTAAATTTATTGATAAAATTTAAAAGGAAAAATCTTTGGAACCCACATTTTCCCTAGGTTTTTTAAAGGATTTATAAAAAGTAGCAAACGGCCATTTGCTTGCCCGGGATGATGTAAGATCAGACCGTAAGGGTTAAAAAATCCCCCTGGGAAACCAGGGGGATTTTTTGCGCCTAATGTCAAAGGAGACCCTTTGCCGGGGGCAAATGGTTTTGAAGGGAAACGCAGCCCGTTGGGCTGCTAACCCACCACCATTGCGCAGGCGCAACGGTCCCCCGCCCTTGCAAAGGGCGGATAACAAGTACACGGGCTTCGCCCTTGTACTCAAATAAGCAATGGGTCCATGGACCCAGCCTATATCCGCCCTTTGCAAGGGCGTAAGCAGGGAGCATCCGCTTCAGCGGATAGCGAGGTCGCTTATGCCGTAGCTGGGGACCAGCCGCAAGGCTGGTGGTGGGTTAGGCGCCGCAATACCCGGCGCCGTCCTCCTTCCTGCACCGGCCCTTGGGGGACCTGGTCCAAACGACCGGAGAAGACTCCCCGACCCCAACGGCGTAGGGGCTCGCCGAAGGCAAGCCCGACCCGGCCGCCCAGGGGGCTGTGTCCCTCTGGCAAGGGGGGAAAGGACCCGGGGCAGCGGGTAGGGGGTCCTTTTCCTCAATCTTTTACAAAATTCTATTTACGAATCATTCTTAAAATGCTATACTATATCTATACCAACAAACTATCCATTCTGATCATATAGAGGAGGAATTTCAATATGGAAAAACGTACCGTAACCTTTGCCGGCAACCCTGTGGCCCTGGCGGGGCCGGAAGTGAAAATTGGCCAGCAGGCTCCTGATTTCAAACTCATTGACAACAAACTGGGGGAAAAGACCCTGAAAGATTATGAAGGGAAGATCAAAGTGATCTCCGTGGTGCCTTCCCTGGATACCGGAGTCTGCGACGCCCAGACCCGCTGGTTCAATCAGGATGTCACCGGCCTGTCCAAAGATGTGGTGGTACTCACGGTTTCCATGGACCTGCCCTTTGCCCAGGCCCGCTGGTGCGGCGCCGCCGGGGTGGAAAACGTGGTGACCCTGTCCGATCACCGGGACGCTTCCTTCGGGAAGAACTACGGCTTCCTCATGGACGGCCTGCGGCTGGAAGCCCGGGGGGTCGTGGTCATCGACAAAAACGACAAAGTGACCTACGTGGAATACGTCCCCGAAGTGACCCATGCCATCAATTTCGACGGAGTGCTGGCTGCAGTGAAGGGGATGCTGTAAGAACAGCCAACAGTCACTAGCCACTAGTCGGCAGCCAAAGGAAAGAACCCGCCTTTTGGGGGCGGGTTCTTTTTATGGGAAAACGTCTCACGCCAAAGGAGACCATTTGCCGGGGGCAAAGGGTCCTGAAGGGAAACGCAGCCCGTTGGGCTGCTAACCCACCACCATTGCGCAGGCGCAACGGTCCCCCGCCCTTGGAAAGGGCGGATAAGCGCTCGGGCTTGCGCCCATAGCTTTTGGGAGTACCAGGGGAGATCCCGCATGATCTATATTCATCCTATGCAGGGGCGGAAAAAGGATCGGGCTGACCGCCCGTTGCTTTCAGTATACGCAGCATATTGCAGTACCAGAAAACGAGGGACCAAGTTCCCGAGTTTTTATCCGCCCTTTGCAAGGGGGGGGGGCGAGCGTCGTGGAGGTGGTCCTGAATGCCTAAGTATATCCGCCCTTTGCAAGGGCGTAAGCAGGGAGCATCCGCTTCAGCGGATAGCGAGGTCGCTTATGCCGTAGCTGGGGACCAGCCGCAAGGCTGGTGGTGGGTTAGGCGCCGCAGTACTCGGCGCCGTCCTCCTTCCTGCACCAAAACTTGGGGGACCTGGTCCCATCGACCGGAGAAGACTCCCCGACTCCAACGCCGTAGGGGCTCGCCGAAGGCAAGCCCAACCCGGCCGCCCAGGGGGCCCATCCCTTCAACGCCAAATGGGTCCGCATTTGGCTTCCCCCGGCCATTGACCATTGACCACATTGACGGCCCCGCCCCGGCGGGGCCCTTCCCAACCGAAAGGACGACCTCCATGAACTTCTTCTTCCATACTCTTTTCCCCTGGATCCGCGCCAACACCATCCTTTTCCTGGCCTCCCTGGGGGCCCTGCTTTCCTTTGGGGCGGTGCCTCCTTCCCGGGCTCTGGTGGGGGCCCTCAACCTGCCGGTACTGGCCCTTCTGTTCTGCCTTATGGGGGTGATCGGGGGTCTGCGGGAAACGGGCTTCTTTGACAGGCTCCTGGACCATCTCCTGGAAAGGCTGTCCACCACCCGGCAATTGGGGGCGGTGCTGGTGTTTGCCTGCTTCTTCGGCAGCATGTGGGTCACCAACGACGTGGCCCTGATCACCTTCGTCCCCTTTGCCCTCCTCAGCCTGGCCGGGCAGACAACGGAAAAACAGACAGCCCGGATCATCATCCTCCAGACCCTGGCCGCCAACCTGGGGAGTATGGTCACCCCGGTGGGGAATCCCCAGAACCTGTACCTGTACTTCCATTATCAGATGGAACTGGGGGGATTCCTGGCCCTGCTGCTGCCCTACACCCTGGTGTCCCTGGGGATGCTGGCCCTGGGGGTGGTCCTGTGGGTGCCCTGCCGGCCTCTGGAAAAACGGGGGAGGGGGGAACCCGGGAAAGGGAGCCCCGGGAAATACGGAAAGCTCCTGGGGTTCCTGTTCTGTCTGTGCCTTTTGACCGTGGCCCATGTGCTGGACTGGCGGGTGACCCTGGGGGCGGTGACCCTGGGGATCCTGGCCGTCCGGCCCCGGTGGTTCCGGTGGGTGGATTACCGGCTGCTGGGGACTTTTGTGGCCTTTTTTGTGCTGATCGGGAACCTGGGCCAGATCCCGGCCTTCCGGCAGCTGCTGATTTCCTTTCTGGAGGGGCGGGAATTTTTTACGGCCCTTCTGGCCAGCCAGGTGATCAGCAACGTGCCGGCGGCGGTGCTGCTGTCCGGGTTCACGGACAACGGCCGGGCCCTGGTGCTGGGTACGGACATCGGGGGCCTGGGGACCCTGATCGCCTCCATGGCCAGCCTGATTTCCTACGGGTATTATGTACGCCGCTACCCCTGGCTCCAGGGATATTATCTGAAGGCATTCACCCTGGCCAACCTGGCCTTCCTGGTGCCCCTGGCGGGGATGGCAGCGGTTCTGTAGGGGCCCGCCCGGAGAGGGCCCATCCCTTCAACGCCAAATGGGTCCGCATTTGGCCTCCTCCGGCCATTGACAATTGACAATTGACCATTGACCATTGACGGCCCCGCCCCGGCGGGGCCTTTCCCATTGACAACCCCCCGGAAAAACTCTATAATTTACAAGATATGGTAATAGCCAAAAAGCCTATAAAGGAGTCGTGAAACATGGCTGAACAAACAATTTTGACCGAAGAAGGTCTCAAAAAATTAGAAGACGAACTGGATTATCTCCGTTCCGAGAAACGGCAGCAGGTGGCCGAACGGCTGAAGGTTGCCATTTCTTACGGGGACATCAGCGAAAACTCCGAATATGACGATGCCAAAAACGAACAGGCCTTTGTGGAAGGCCGGATCCTGACCCTGGAAAACATGATCCGGAATGCCAAGATCATCAAGGATTCCGACATTACCAAAAACGTGGTTTCCCTGGGCTGCAAGGTGAAGATCGAAGACATGGAAACCCATGATCAGGAAGAATACACCGTGGTAGGGACCACCGAAGCCGACCCTATGGCCGAACCGCCCCGGATCTCCAATGAATCCCCGGTGGGCAAAGCCATCCTGGGCCAGAAGGTGGGTTCCGTGGTGAAGGTCACCACCCTCATCGGTGAACTGGACTACAAGATTGTAGCCGTAAGCCGTCCCGGCGCTGCCAAAAAGGCTGCCGCCAAGGACGCAAAATAATTTCGCAAAGAATCAGGAGGGTTTTCATGTCCGACGAAAAGAAGAACCAACCGGACGTAGAGAAGGAAGCACTGGCGGACGAAGACGTCAATGAACAGATGCAGGTCCGTCTGGATAAAATGCACAAACTGGAAGAAAAGGGCATCCTGCCCTTTGGCCATGCCTATCAGTGGACCCATCACACCAAAGAAGTCCATGACCAGGTGGATGCCATGGAAGCTGCCGGCACTGTAGTGAAAGTGGCCGGCCGTCTCCTGGCCATCCGGGGCCACGGCAAGACCTGTTTCATGGATCTCCAGGACAAGACCGGCAAGATCCAGCTGTATGTCCGGAAGGACGAACTGGGCGAAGAAGCCTACAGCGTGGTGAAACTGCTGGATATCGGGGATATTGTAGGGGTGGAAGGCACCGTGTTCAAGACCCATATGGGGGAACCCTCCATCCGGGTCCAGAAACTGGAATTCCTCTCCAAGGCCCTGAAACCCCTGCCGGAAAAATGGCATGGGCTGAAGGATAAGGAAATCCGCTACCGTCAGCGGTATGTGGATCTGATCGTGAACCCGGAAGTCCGGGATGTGTTCGTGAAACGGACCCAGATCATCAAGTGCATCCGGCAGGTGCTGGACGACCAGGGCTACCTGGAAGTGGAAACCCCTGTGCTGAACACCATCTCCGGGGGCGCCACCGCACGGCCCTTCATTACTCATCACAATGCCCTGGACATTGACCTGTACCTGCGGATCGCCACGGAACTGAACCTGAAGCGTCTGGTGGTAGGTGGCCTGGAACGGGTGTACGAACTGGGCCGGGTGTTCCGGAACGAAGGGATGGACATCAAACACAACCCGGAATTCACCACCCTGGAATGTTATGAAGCCTTCGGGGATTTCAACACCATGATGGACCTGACGGAAAAAATCGTCACCACCTGTGCGGAAAAGGTCCTGGGGACCCTGAAGATCCAGTATGAAGGCACGGAAATCGACCTGACCGGGCCTTGGCCCCGGATGTCCATGATCGACGCTGTGAAGAAATACAGCGGCAAGGACTTCACCGGCGTCAAGGACGTGGAAGTGGCCCGGCAGCTGGCCAAAGAAGCCGGTGTGGCGGTGGAACCCGCCTGGGGCGTGGGCAAGATCATCAACGCCTTCTTCGACGAATTCGTGGAAAAGAACCTGATCCAGCCCATTTTCATCACCGGCCATCCCAAGGAAATCTCTCCTCTGGCCAAGAGCAGTGTGGCGGATCCGGACATCACCGACCGTTTCGAAGGGTACATCTTCGGCCGGGAACTGTGCAACGGCTTCACTGAACTGAACGATCCTCTGGACCAGAAGGAACGGTTCGAAAAACAGGTGGAAGAACGGAATGCCGGGGATGACGAAGCCGGCATGATGGACGAAGACTTCATCAACGCCCTGATGCACGGTCTGCCTCCCACAGGGGGCCTGGGCATCGGCATCGACCGTCTGGTAATGTTCCTGACGGGGGCTGTGTCCATCCGTGACGTGCTGCTGTTCCCCACCATGAAACCTCTGGACGGTGGGAAGAACGAAGCCCCCAAGGCTCCTGCTGCTGCTCCTGTGGCAGCCGAAACTGCTGCAGCTCCGGCTTTCGAAACGGTGGCACCGGAAAAGATCGACTTCTCCAACGTGACCATCGAACCGCTCTTCACCGACTATGTGGATTTCGACAAGTTTGCAGACTGCGACTTCCGGGTGGTGAAGGTGAAGGACTGCTTCGCCGTGCCCAAGAGCAAGAAGCTGCTCCAGTTCACCCTGGACGACGGCACCGGCACCGACCGGACCATCCTCAGCGGCATCAAGGCCTACTACGATCCGGAAGACCTGATCGGCAAGACCTGTGTGGCCATTGTGAACCTGCCGCCCCGGAAGATGATGGGCATCGAATCCTGCGGGATGCTGCTCAGCGCGGAACATATGGAAGGGGAAGAACGGAAACTCCATCTCCTGATGTTGGATCCCCATATCCCCGCCGGCGCGAAATTGTGCTGATAAAAAGGGCTGTTGCGTGAGCAACAGCCCCT
This sequence comes from Acidaminococcus sp. HCP3S3_G9_1, assembly GCF_052122455.1. Classification (NCBI taxonomy): domain Bacteria; kingdom Bacillati; phylum Bacillota; class Negativicutes; order Acidaminococcales; family Acidaminococcaceae; genus Acidaminococcus; species Acidaminococcus sp. HCP3S3_G9_1. The sequence continues at coordinate 101,787 of NZ_JBQKCH010000010.1, forward strand.
TTTTTCTATGAGGTGTGACAACCATGCAAAAAGACATGACCCGGGGACCCATCCTTCCCCTGATCCTGGAATTCCTTTTCCCCATGTTCGTGGGCAACGTGTTCCAGCAGCTGTATAACATGGCGGATATGATCATCGTGGGCCGGTATGTGGGGGCCGGGGCTCTGGCGGCCGTAGGCTCCGCCGGCACCCTGATGTTCCTGGTCCTGGGCTTTGCCCTGGGGATCACCGCCGGCTTCGGCATCCTCACCTCCCAGCGGTTCGGGGCCAGGGATGAGGCCGGGGTCCGCCGGAGCGTAGCCAACGGCACCCTTCTGGCGCTGCTCCTTTCCCTGGCCATGACCCTTTTGAGCACCGCCGCCGTGCCCTGGCTCCTGGAACTGTTGAACACTCCGGCGGATATCTGGAACGATGCCCGGACTTACATCACCATCATTTTCCAGGGGCTTTTCACCAACGTATTCTACAACATGGCTTCCGTGTTCCTCCGGTCCGTGGGGAACAGCAAAGCCCCGTTGTTCTTCCTGGTGTTTTCCGCCTGCCTCAATGTGGGGCTGGATCTGCTGCTGATCATCCAGTTTGGCATGGGAGTGGCCGGGGCGGCCCTGGCCACGGTGGTGAGCCAGGGGCTCTCCGTGCTCCTGTGCCTGGTGTACATCCTGAAAAAAGTCCCGGTACTGGTGCCGGAGAAACAGGACTGGGGAATGTACCGGTATGAGACCCGGGAACAGCTCCGGATGGGGGTGCCCATGGCTCTCCAGTTTTCCATCACCGCCTCCGGGATCATGATTGCCCAGTCTGCCATCAACCTGTTCGGTTCCACCGCTGCCGCGGCTTATACGGCGGCTTCCAAGGTATCCATGCTGCTGACCCAGGGGTGTCTGTCCATGGGCCAGACCATGGCCACCTATGCAGGCCAGAATTTCGGCCGGGGAGACCTGGAACGGATCAGCCTGGGGGTGAAGAAATCCCTCCGGGTGATGGCCCTGTATTCGGTGCTGGCGGCGGTGGTGCTCCACTATCTGCTGCCTTGGCTCATGGGCTTCTTCTTTTCCGGGGATACGGACCCGGCGGCCCTTATGCCCTGGGCCCAAACCTATGGAGACATTGCCATGTGGTTCTACCTGCCCCTGAGCAGCATCTTCATTTACCGGAACGCCATGCAGGGGGTGGGGTACGCCCTGGCGCCCACCCTGTGCGGGGTGGTGGAACTGGCCGCCCGGGGCGGCACGGCCCTTCTGGGCATGCACACCCACAGCTACGCCATCTCCGCCGCCTGCGACCCCATGGCTTGGCTGACCGCCGGCCTGTTCGCCTGGTGTGCCTGGCAGTGGGTGATGAAGGATATGGAGAGAAAAAAGGGGGTGTGAAAAGATTCACACCCCAATCGTGGAAAAAAAGACTGGCGCCGCAGGCGCCAGTCTTTTTTTAGGTTCTTTGTCAAATGTTGGGGTAAGCTCCAATTCATCTACCACACACGGACGTGAGCGATTTTTGCTCACGTCTGTTTTTATTTTAATTTCACCATCGAAAGCAGTAAA
>NZ_JBQKCH010000011.1:0-88757 GCF_052122455.1 Acidaminococcus sp. HCP3S3_G9_1
CCCACTGCTGCCTCCCGTAGGAGTTTGGGCCGTGTCTCAGTCCCAATGTGGCCGTTCATCCTCTCAGACCGGCTACTGATCATCGCCTAGGTGAGCCGTTACCCCACCTACCAGCTAATCAGACGCAGGCCCATCTTCTGGCGATAGCTTACAAGTAGAGGCCATCTTTCATCCTCTCTCCATGCGGAAAGAGGATCACATTCGGTATTAGCATTCCTTTCGGAATGTTGTCCCCAACCAGAGGGCAGGTTGCCTACGCGTTACTCACCCGTTCGCCACTAAGAACATTCCGAAGAAAGTTCTCCGTTCGACTTGCATGTGTTAAGCACGCCGCCAGCGTTCGTCCTGAGCCAGGATCAAACTCTCCAAAATAGGTATTTTGAAGAGCCTCATGGCTCTCGAAAAACTAGCTTTGATTTTTTAACCTGGTTGTCATCCAGGTGACTCGATCTCATCACTAAAAGTGACTTGACCCGCACATCTGTCAACAATATTCAGTTCTCAAAGTTCGTCTCGCTGTCTCAGCGACAGCTTCTATATAATACCAGACTTTCGTTTCTTTGTCAACAACTTTTTTCTTTCAATGTTTCAGTTGAAACATTTCGTTGTTGGAAACCCAGTCGGTTGTTGCCTTCTCAAAGAGAAAGCTTGTATATAATATCAAAAACAGAGACAGCTGTCAACAACTTTTTTATTCTGCCAGTCCATATTCATTCTGACCCGGCTGGCTTTCTGCAAAAAGCAGGTACAGGAACATGAGCAGGTTCAGGGCGGGCACCACACAAACAAACATCCAGAAGCCGGAATGGCCCCGGTCGTGGAGCCGCCGGACCGCCAGGGAAATTTGGGATACAAAAAGCCCCAGAAGTGCCAGATAGCCCAAGGGAGCCAGGAAAGGAAGGATGCCGCAGATAAGGCCGATGATCACCGCTGCCAGCAGCAGCACCAGCCACCGGCAGATATAGGTTCCCCGGCTCATCCGCCCGTTGAAGGAGAAGTACATGGGTTTCCAGGTGTTGGCATCGGGGATGTTGGCCTGGAACCGGGCGCTGAAGCTGGGGTTCCCGTTGGGACCGTACTGCTGGTACTGCTGTTGCTGGTACCCCTGCTGCCAGTTCCCCTGGCTCTGCTGCTGCCAGGTCTGTTGGCCCTGGGTTTCCCCGGCCGTCCCCTGTCCCTTCTGATCAGGAGCCGGTTCCGCCGGTACTGCCGGCTGTTCCGGCTGGGCGCCGTCCCCCCGCATGGCCTGGCTCACCGGAGTCAGCACCAGGGGGGTGCCGTCTTCCGAACAGAAATTCTGGGAATCCTCATAGATTTTATGACATTTGGGACAGGTTTTCATGATTTGCTCCTCTGCTTTTTCTGGGGATGCTTTGCATAATAGGTGGCCAGCTGGTCCCCGATATATTCTCCGTAGGTGTCGCCTTTTTTGTTCCACACATCGTTCACCGCATAGTGATCGGTCATGTTGTTCTCTTCGTCAAAGGTACACAGATACAGGGTCTTCGCCTTTTCGTTCTTTACATCATACCGAGTCTGGGACACCAGGATCTTGGTGCCGTTCACCGGCTTTTTCATGACGGTCTTTTCCCACACCTGATAGGTGTTGGGGCCTTTTTTTTCCAGGGAATCCGGATTGAACCATTTCCGGCCCAGACCAGGGAGGGTCTTAATGAACACCCAGGGTCCCCGCCACCGGGAATAATCCCATTCGTACCGGGCCCGGGTAAAGAGACTGGTCATGGGCTGGAATTCCTGCCATTCCTGGATTTTCCGGTTCCCGGCAGTCTTTCTCCCTTTGGCATCCAGCTGATAGCTGCTCAACTGCCGCCACTTTTTCCCCTTCATGTCGTATTCCCGGTGCCGGAGTTCGCCAGTCATTCCTTTGGCATCGGGCTGATCCCAGAGAACTTTCTCCCAGACCAGCAGGGAGGTGTCCTCCGGCCGTTTCAGGCTGTCCCGGTCCATAAAGATCCGGCCCTCTTCGCTGCCCCCCAGGGTCATCCAGTGGACGGCCAGGGCCGGCAGGGGAAGGACCGTCAGGAGCAGGCCCGTCACACAGGCTCCCAACCACTTTTTCATAACTGACACCTCCGGAAATTTTCTGCTTTGCCCCCCATTATAACATGAAAAAAGGGGCTGTGAAACAGCCCCTTTTTTCAATCTTCCTTATGCACCAGGACTTCCCGCACGGCCTTTTCGAACTTGGCCCTGGGCAGCAGCACATAATGGCCGCAGCCCCGGCATTTAATGCCGAAGTCCATGCCCACCCGGAGCACGTCCCATTCATAGGATCCGCAGGGATGGGCTTTTTTCATCCGGACAATGTCCCCCACTTTGTAATCCGTGTCAGTTTTCATGGGCATCATCTACTTTCAGGGTGGAAATGTCGGTGATCACGAACCCGGCATCCCGGATGGTCTGGATGATGTCCATGGCGTTTGTCAGATCAGCCCGTACGGTAATGGCAGCCCGTTTGGGTCCGATCTTCCGGGTCAGGACGGAAATGATGTTTACGCCCCGTTTCTTGAAGATGTCTGCCAGCTCGGCCAGCACCCCTACCCGGTCCTGGGTATCCACAGTGATCTTGGTGGACGTCTTGGCATAGCCCAACAGGTCCACAAAGGCCTTGAACACATCCGTATCGGAAATGATCCCCACCACTTTGTTGGCGGTATCCACCACCGGCAGGGCTCCGATTTTGAATTTGTACATGAGATAGGCGGCGGTTTCCACCCCGTCTTCCGCCTTGACGGTGATCACCGCCTTGGTCATCAGGTCCTTGGCTTTCAGTTTGCCCAGGATGTAGTTGGCTTCATACCGGTCCAGGGTACTGGCGTCGGAAGGCGTGGCCCGGGCCACATCCCCGTCGGTGACAATGCCCTTCAGGTGGCCGTCTCCGTCTACCACCGGGATCCGGCGCAGGTTGTTGTTCAGCATCAGTTCCCGAATTTCCAGCAGGGACTGTTCCCCGGTGACTACTTTTACAACTTTGGTCATCAGATCTTTCACTTGCATGGTTCTGCCTCCTTGTCAGCCGCCCAGATAGGCTTTCTGCACGGCTTCACTGGCTGCCAGTTCGGCGGCCGTCCCGGACAGGACCACCCGCCCGGTTTCCAGTACATAGGCCCGGTCTGCAATGGACAGGGCCATGTTGGCGTTCTGTTCCACCAGGAGGACCGTGGTGCCTTCACTGTTGATTTCCTTGATGATGGAGAAGATTTCCCGCACCAGAAGGGGCGCCAGCCCCATGGAAGGTTCGTCCAGGATCAGCAGCTGGGGACGGCTCATAAGAGCCCGGCCCATGGCCAGCATCTGCTGTTCCCCGCCGGACAGGGTGCCGGCGGTCTGGCTGACCCGTTCCTTCAGACGGGGGAATTTTTCAAAGACTCTCTCTTTGTCCCGGGCAATGCCGTCTTTGTCGGTCCGAAGATAGGCCCCCATGTCCAGGTTTTCCATAACCGTCATTTCCGCAAACACGTGACGGCCTTCCGGCACCTGGACCAGCCCCCGTCCCACCAGTTTGTGGGCAGGGATTCCCACGATTTCTTCCCCTTTATAGAGGATGCTGCCGGTTTTGGGTTTGATCAGTCCGGAAATGGTATGAAGGGTGGTGGATTTCCCGGCCCCGTTGGAACCGATCAGGGTGACGATTTCCCCATCCCCCACTTCCATGTTCAGATCCTTCACGGCGTGGATGGCCCCGTAGTAGACATTCAGATTTTTGATGGTGAGCATCAGGATACCTCCTCGCCCAGATAGGCCTTGATGACCCGTTTGTTGTGCTTGATTTCCTCAGGGGTGCCGTTGGCAATGCAGATGCCGTATTCCAGCACATAGATCCGCTGGCACACGTTCATGACCAGGCCCATGTCGTGTTCGATCAGGAGGATGCTCAGGTTGAATTCCTTTTTGATCCACCGGATCATTTCCATCAGTTCCTTGGTTTCCTGGGGATTCATACCCGCTGCCGGTTCGTCCAGCAGCAGCAGTTTGGGAGAGGTAGCCAGGGCCCGGGCAATTTCCAGCCGCCGCTGTTCCCCATAGGGCAGGTTCTTGGCGGTTTCGTCCCGGAGCTTTTCCAGGTGGAAGATTTTCAGCAGGGCCAGGGCCTTTTCCTCGATGGATTCCTCTTCTTTGAAATACCGGCCGAACCGGCCGATGGCTTCCACCAGACCGTACCGGACCTGGCTGTTGAAGGCGATTTTTACATTGTCCAGCACCGATAGTTCTGAGAACAGCCGGATGTTCTGGAAGGTCCGGGCGATCCCCATCTGGGTCACCTGGTAGGGTTTCTTTCCGTTGATCCGCTGACCGTTGAAGGTGATTTCCCCTTCAGAGGGTTCATACACCCCGGTGAGCATGTTGAAGGCCGTGGTTTTCCCGGCGCCGTTGGGGCCGATGAGACCGATCAGTTCTCCTTCGTCGATCTGCATGGTCAGGTTGGATACAGCCCGGAGGCCCCCAAAGATCATGGACGCGTTATTCACTTTGAGCAGTTCCGCCACGAGACCCACCTCCCAGTTTCATAGATTGGAACATTTTCAGGCTCAGTTCCTTGTTGCCGAAGATTCCCTGAGGCCGGTTCAGCATCAGGACGATCAGGACGATGGAGTAGATCACCATCCGCCATTCCGGATAATCTGCCAGGGCGGCAGAAATGGCCGTCAGCAGCACAGCCCCGGAAATGGACCCACTGATGGAGCCCAGACCTCCCAGCACCACCATAGTCAGTACGTCAAAGGAACGCATGAAGGTGAAGGATGCAGGATGGGCGATGTAGTAGTAATGGGAGAACAGGGCACCCGCGGTACCGGCAAACCCGGCGCCGATGGTGAAGGCCATCACCTTGTACTTGGTGGTGTTGATGCCCATGGTTTCCGCGGCGATCTCATTTTCCCGGATGGCCAGGCAGGCCCGGCCGTCAGCGGAATTCTTGAAGTTCTTGATGAAATAGACCACGAACACCGTGATCCAGAAGGCAATGGGGAAAGTGGTCAGCCGGGGGATCCCCATAAAGCCGGAGGCCCCGCCCACATAGTCGATGTTCAGGATGGCGATCCGGATGATTTCCCCCAGGCCCAGGGTGGCAATGGCCAGATAGTCCCCGTTGAGCCGCAGGGTGGGCATGCCGATCAGGAAGCCCAGGAAGGCGGCGGACACGGTGGCCACAATGAGAGCAATGGGGAAATCCATCCCCAGCTTCACGGTGATGATGGCGGAGGTATAGGCCCCTACCGCCATAAAGCCTGCATGGCCGATGGAGAACTGGCCGGTAAGGCCGTTGATCAGGTTCAGGCTCACAGCCATGATGATGTTGATCAGGATCAGGATCACGTTGGTTTCCCAGTAATCATCCAGGATCTCTTCGTCAAAGAGGAAGTAGAACACAACAAAGAGGATCACCATGATTCCCAGACCCAGCAGGTCCTGTTTGTGGAGGGATTGACGTAAACTCTTCATGGCATTCACCTACACTTTCTCTTTCACGTTCTTGCCCAACAGACCGGTCGGCTTGTAGAGCAGGATCAGAATCAGGATGGCAAAGGCCGCCGCATCCCGATAGGTGGAAGAAAAGAAGCCGGAGACCATGGCTTCCACCAGGCCCATGATGATGCCCCCCAGCATGGCACCGGGCAGGATCCCGATGCCGCCCACAACGGCGGCGATAAAGGCTTTGATCCCGGGCATCATGCCCATGAGGGGATCAATGGAGTTGTAGTAGATTCCCACCAGCACACCGGCAGCCGCTGCCAGAGCGGACCCCAGGGCAAAGGTGGTGGAAATCACCCGGTCGGTGTCGATGCCCATGAGCTTGGCAGCATCCGCATCATAGCTTACCGCCCGCATGGCTTTCCCGGCCTTGGTCTTGTTGACGATGTAGGTCAGGGCCAGCATCAGCAGCAGGGCGCTGACCAGGATCAGGATCTGCTGGTTGTTCACCACCACGCCCCCGATATGGTACACCGTGGGAGCGAACATCGGCGGGAAGGTCCGGGGCTGGGGAGAAACCAGCAGGATCATGCCGTTTTCCAGAAAGAAGGAAACGCCGATGGCGGTGATCAGAGCCGCAATCCGGGGCGCGTTCCGCATGGGCTTGTAGGCGATCCGTTCAATGAGGATCCCGGCCAGGGCCGCCCCGATCATGGCCACGATCAGGGCCGGAAAGAACGGCAGTCCGGCTTTGGTAATGGCCACAAAGCCGATATAGGCGCCCAGCATGTAAATATCCCCGTGGGCGAAGTTGATGAGTTTGATGATCCCGTAGATCATGGTGTAGCCCAGAGCGATCAGGGCATAGATGCTGCCCAGGGATACCCCGTTGACGATCTGTTGGGCGAACTGATGGGCAAAGGATCCGGTATCCATAAGCACCCCTCCTTGTGAAAAAGTTTGGCGTCAGACCGGAGACCGATCCGACGCCGTATGGTAATGGTTTCTTACAGCGTAATCTTTTGTTTGAAGGTCTGTACGCCGTCTTTCATTTCGATGATGATCCCGCCGGAAACAGGGTTGTGATCCTGGTCCAGGGTGTATTTGCCGGTGGCAACCTGCAGATCCTTGATCTTGCTCAGGGCATCAGCAATCTTGGTGCCATCGGTGGAGCCGGCCTGTTTGATGGCTTCCGCCACAGCCAGGGTCCCATCGTAAGCATGGATGGCGAAGGTATCCGGTTCTTCGTTGAATTTGGCTTTGTAGTCCTTGATGAACTGCTGGACATGAGGATCCTTGTCCTGGGCAGAATAAGCGCTGGTGAAGTAGGTGCCGTTCAGGGCTTCTGCACCGGCGATCTGGGCCAGTTTGGGAGAATCCCAGCCGTCGCTGCCCAGGATCGGGCAGGTCAGCCCAACTTCACGGGCCTGTTTGATGATCTTGGAGACTTCTTCGTAGTACCCGGGCACATACAGAGCTTCCGGATTGGTGGCTTTCAGTTTGGTCAGTGCGGACTTGAAGTCCTGGTCCTTGGCCAGGAAGGCTTCCTTGCCTACCACCTTGCCGCCTTTTTCTTCCAGGGTCTTGCCGAACACATCCGTCAGACCTTTGGAGTAGTCACTGGAAGAATCATAGAAAATCGCAACGTTCTTCAGTTTCAGGGTATCTACGGCGAACTTGGCCATCAGTTTGCCCTGGAAGGGATCCGTGAAGCAGGCACGGAAGATGAAGGGCCGTACCTTGCCTTTTTCATCCACGGTGATCCCGGGAGCCGTGGCCACAGGAGCCATCAGAGGCACCTTGCTGTTGGTCACTACCGGCGTGGCGGCAGATACGCAGCCGCTGGTGGCCGGCCCGATGATAACCGAAACCTTATCCTTGGTGATCAGCTTGGTGGCTGCGTTCCCGGATTCGGAAGGCTCGGACTTGTTGTCCGCTTCCACCAGCTTGATTTTCTTGCCGTTGATGCCGCCTTTGGCATTGATCTGTTCCACCGCCAGCTGTACCCCTTTGTAGGTGGATTTGCCGTAGTTGGCTACGTTCCCCGTCAGTTCGAACAAAGCACCGATCTTGATTTCATTGCCATTGTCTTTCTCTGCATCTTTCTTGCCGCAGCCGGTAAACATAGACGCCACGAGAGTTGTCATCGCCAGCGCGCCGACCGCTTTTTTCCATGCTTTCATCAACAACACCTTTGCTTTCCTGGTATTTCTTGCCGGGGACCCGTATAAAATGACCGGTCGGCCTTGCAAGCTATAGTTATTATACGCACTAATTCACATTTTTGCAACATTCTTTTTTACAAAACATATTACGATTTTTAAAAATATACAGTTGTTTTATGTACATTTTTTAACTAGTTCGTCTGGAAAGGATTTTTGTATTTATTTCAAGAACATTTTCTGAAAACAAGGAGGGCCGCTGAACTTTCTCCTTTGGGCACGAAAAAAGAGCTGCCGCTTTCGCAACAGCCCTTTTCTCTTACAGTTTCCGATATTCCGCCTTCCACCGGATGGCTTCGATGGCCTTTTTGGGATCTTCCACAGGGATCCCGTTCAGCCCTTCCTTCACTGCCTGGCACACCACTTTTTCCGCCAGGATCTTGGTGAAATTCCCCATTTCCCGGACAGGAGGCAGAACGGAAGCCCCGGGCTTTTTCATGTCCACCAGATCGGTAAGGGCATGGGCCGCTGCTGCCAGCATCCCGGGAGAAACCTTCCGGGCCCGGCAGGCCGCCACAGCCAGCCCCATCCCCGGGAACACCAGGGAGTTGTTGGCCTGGCCGATTTCAAAAATGGTCCCGTGATACACCACTTTCCGGGAAGCGGTACCCGTGGCCACCAGGGCTTTTCCGTCGGTCCAGTGGAGCAGGTCGTCAGCATTGGCTTCCGCCAGGTCCGCCGGATTGCTCAAAGGGAAGATAATGGGCCGGGGAGTATGGGCGGCCATTTCCTGGACGATTTCCTTGGTAAAGGCTCCGGCGGCGGTGGAAGCTCCCACCAGGATGGTGGGATGGATGGCCTTCACCACGTCTTCCAGATTGTCCAGTTTGGCTCCTGCCGGGAATTCACTCCGTTTCCGGGCATAGGGTTTCTGCTGGGGCGTCATCCCTTCCGTATCTTCAAACAGCAGCCCCTGCTGGTCCACCAGATAGAACCGGCTCCGGGCTTCTTCCTCGCTGAGCCCCTGGAGCTTCATTTCTTCAAAGACCTGCCGGACAATGCCCATGCCGGAGGTACCGGCCCCGAAGCACAGGAAGGTCTGGTCCGTAAGCTTTTCCCCGGAGGCTTTCAGGCCCCCCAGGATGGCAGCCAGGGTCACGGCTCCGGTGCCTTCGATGTCGTCGTTGTACACCGCGTACTGGTCTTCATACCGTTCCAGGAGACGGGCGGCATTTTCCCGTCCGAAGTCCTCGAAATGGACATACAGATGAGGAAAGAGCTTTTCCGCGGTCTGGAGGAAGGCATCCACAAAGGCGTCGTACCGTTCGTCGCTGATCCGTTCGTGATGGAGTCCCAGGTACAGAGGATCATCGATCAGGGCCTGACGGTTGGTCCCGGCATCCAGCACCACCGGCAGTACCTTGGCAGGATCGATGCCGGCGGCCGCGGTGTACACCAGGATCTTCCCGGTGGAAATGCTCACTCCGTTGGTGCCCCAGTCCCCGATGCCCAGGATGCTTTCCCCGTCGGTGACCACAATCAGCTGGATTTCCCGGCCGGAAGCCCCGTTCTTCAGGGATTCCTCAATGTCGTCCATATTGTCGATGGACAGGTACACGGCGTTCTGGGGAGTGGTGAACAGTTCGCTGTACTGCTTCACACTTTCCGCCACCCCGGGAGCATAGAGCACCGGCATGAGTTTTTCCAGGTGGTGGGAGAACAGATGGAAGAACAGGGTCCGGTTCCGGCTGAACAGCTTCATCAGGTAATGGCGCTGGACCGCCTTGTTGGGCCGTTCGCAGAAGTTGTCATAGGCCTGTTTGTCCTGGAGTTCGATGGTTTCCACCTGAGGGGGCAGAATACCGATCAGGCCGTACTTTTTCCGTTCCTCCCGGGTGAAGGCCGTTCCCTTGTTCAAAAATGGATCATTCAGCAGATCATAACCGCGTTTGCTGATTGTCATGATAATTTCCTCTCTTTCCCACTGCACAGCAGCCATGGACAGGTTGTTTCCAGATTGTTTTCGTATGCCCATTGTATCCATTGAAACAGAAAAAGTACAATATTTTATTTTCTCTGACCCAAACTTCAGGTTATAATAAAATGACAGCTGACCGCTGACCGTTTTTTAACAAGGAGCCCATCATGAAACTTACTCAGATTGAATATTTCATCGCCGTCTGCGAATGCGGGAGTTTTTCCCGGGCGGCGGAAAAATGCCATATTTCACAGCCGGGAATTTCCAAGGCCATCCGGGAACTGGAGGAGGAATGCGGGGTGGCCCTGTTCCAGCGGAACCGGAACAACATCCAGATCACCCGCCGGGGCCGGATCCTCCTGGAACACGCCCGGCAGTTCCAGAACCACTACCGGAACCTGTGCCAGGTGGTCCGTACCCTGGGCACCGGAAAGGCCCTGATCCGGATCGGCATCGCCACCATGCGGGGAAACACCATCTTCCCCCAGATCCACGGGGCCTTTCTGAAATCCCACCCCCAGATCACCATCGAAACGGTGGAAGAGACCACCAAGGTGCTCTACGAACTGCTGGACCGGCAGGAAATCGACTTTGCCCTGTGCGTCACCAACCGGCTGCCGGAGGAACCCAGCCACTGTCTGCTGCTGCGGAAAAGCTATCTGAAGCTGTTCGTCCGCCAGGACCATCCCCTGGCCCAAAAAGAGGCGGTGGATCTCCTGGAGCTCCGGAATATCCCTCTGGTGCTGTTTTCCGACCATTTCGACCAGACCGCCTACATCCGCCGCATGTTTGCCCAGAGCGGGGTCCATCCCTGGATCCTCCACCAGACCACCCAGGTGTTCACCATCCTGGAATACATCCGGTCCGAAGGGGCCGCCGGATTCCTGACGGAAGAAATCGCCCAGCAGGAACCGGACCTCCATGCCCTGTCCGTCCGTCAGTTCCAGCCTGCCTTCATTACCCTGGACTGGAACAAAGACCTCCATTTCAACCCGGCCATGGAGGAATTTGTGCGGTTTGTGAAAAAGGGTCTGCCGACTGTATAAAAAACAGTCAGCAGACCCTTTTGTCAGCTGTTATTCCCAGATCGTCTTCATGATTTCTTTGTACTTCTCGTCCAGTTCCTTGCTGATCATCTGGAACAGGCCGTACATCATGTTCCCGTCCACCTGGGGTTCCCGGAAGATCACGCAGGTGTCCATGATCAGGGATTCTTCCTTGTCCAGATAGAATTTGAAAGCCTTGTAGGTGCTGTTGTACTGGTTCAGCATTTCCAGCAGGGCTTTTTTGTTGCTTTCTTTCAGGGCCTTGGGAGCCAGCAGCACCCGAATCACCCCGAAGGCGCTGTCATCCAGTACCACGATCAGCTGGAGGGGAGTCCCTTCCACGTCCAGATGGGACCGGAACACCACCGTATGGAACGGATCGTCTTTGATGGGATCCACCACAAAGGCCTTGGGATCTTTCTTTTCTACAAAACGCTTGAAGCTTTCCGCTTTCTGGTTCAGTGCTGCCATTGGTATCCTCCTTCAGCGGGAGCGGTCCCGCTTTCTTTCTTAACAGGATAAGCCATGGAGGAAATCCCGTCAAGTTTTCCACTTATCAACAGGCTTATCCACAAAAATGGTCAGGTTATCCACATTTCCTGTGGATAACTCTGTGGGTAAGTCCCAGATATAGTGCAAAAGTCCGTTTACCCCACAATATCCAGAGCCACTTATCCACTTGTGCACAGGATATCCACAGGAAAAGGGGGCTGTTGCATGAGCAACAGCCCCTCAGTCAGAAGTCCGGAGTCTGAAGTCGGAAGCCTCAGGACAGGATCCGCCTGGCTGGACGGATCCTTTTGATTATGTAAAACCAGAATCGAAATCAATCTGAGCAATCATTTCGTCCAAAGGTTCTACATATTCAAAAATTTGCATGCAAATTTAACATTCGGCTCCAGACTTCAGACTCCAGACTTGAGCCGCTACGCGGCTCTACAGCTAGGGGGGTGTTGCACGTAACGTGCAACACCCCCCTTTTTCTTACTCTTCCTCACCCACCGTATTCACTACGGCCAGTGCGGCTACTTTATCCCCTGCTTCCAGATCCATGAGCTTTACGCCCTGGGCATTCCTTCCGTAGGTGGAAATATCAGCGGCGTTCATCCGGATGATGATGCCCGCTGCGGAAATCAGCATGATTTCCTGGGATTCGTTGATGAATTTGGAGCCCACGATCAGGCCGGTCTTGTTGGTCACCTTCAGGTTGATGATCCCCTTGCCGCCCCGGGTCTGGACCCGGTATTCAGAAATGTTGGTCCGTTTCCCCTGGCCCTTGTCCGTTACCGTGAGCACTTCTCCCGTGTCGTCCACACAGCTGTCCATGGAGACCACGCTGTCGTGAGGCCGCAGGTTGATGCCCCGTACCCCGTGGCTGGTGCGGCCCATGGACCGTACGTCGTCTTCCTGGAAGTGGATGGCGTACCCGTCCCGGGTGGCCAGCAGGATGTCATTGTGGCCGCTGGTGAGCTTCACGTCGATCAGCTCTTCCCCTTCGCCCAGGTTGATGGCAATCAGGCCGCCTTTCCGGGCGGACTTGAATTCGCTGACGCTGGTCCGCTTCACAAAGCCCAGGTTGGTGGCCATGAACAGGAACTTCTTCTCGTCCTCGCTGATGCCGCTCTTTACGGCAATCACCGCATTGACCTTTTCGTTCTCTTCCAGAGGCAGCAGGTTCCGGATAAAGGTCCCCTTGGCGGTGCGGCTGGCTTCCGGGATCTCGAATCCCTTCTGCCGGTACACCCGGCCCCGGTTGGTGAAGAACAGGATGTTGTCATGGGTGCTGGCCATGAGCAGATGTTCCGAGAAGTCTCCCTTCACCTTGTTGTCTTCCTTCACAATCTTGCCGCTGCCGGCTTTGATGCCCCGGCCGCCCCGGTTCTGGTTCCGGAAGTTGGTGAGAGCCTGGCGCTTGATGTAGCTCTGGTGGCTGATGGTAATCACCACGTCTTCTTCGGCGATCAGGTCTTCGGTTTCCAGATCCCCGGTGTCCGGCACAATGGAAGTCCGGCGGGCATCCCCGAACCGTTTCTTCACATCCAGCAGGTCTTCCCGGGCAATGCCCATGATCTTGTGTTCATCGCTGAGCACGTCTTCCAGGTAGGCAATGGTGGCCATGACTTCTTTATATTCATCCTCGATCTTCTGCCGTTCCAGACCGGTGAGGCGCTGGAGACGCATATCCAGGATGGCCTGGGCCTGGCGGTCGCTGAGGCCGAATTTTTCCATCAAAGCGGCCTTGGCCACGTCCCCATTGGCGCTGGCCCGGATGGTGGCGATCACTTCGTCCAGATGGTCCAGGGCGATCTTCAAGCCCTCCAAAATGTGGGCCCGTTCTTTTGCTTTCTTCAGTTCATACCGGCATTTCCGGGTAATGACGTCCTTCTGGTGATCCAGATAGTATTCCAGAATCTGCTTCAGGTTCAGGATCCGGGGATGGCCGCTGACCAGGGCCAGCATGATGATCCCGAAGGAATCCTGGAGCTGGGTGTGCTTGTACAGCTTGTTCAGCATGATCTCCGGGACTACATCGCTGCGCAGTTCGATGACGATGCGCATGCCCTTCCGGTCCGATTCATCCCGCAGGTCGGTGATCCCTTCCAGGGTCTTGTCCTGGACCAGGTGGGCGATGTTCTCGATGAGCTTGGCCTTGTTCACCTGGTAGGGGATTTCCGTCACCACGATCCGGTTCTTGTTCTTGGGCATGGGTTCCACATGGGTCTTGGCCCGTACCTTCACAACCCCCCGGCCGGTGGTATAGGCCTGGCGGATCCCGGACAGGCCCAGGATCTTGGCCCCGGTAGGGAAGTCCGGCCCTTTGATGGCGGTCATCAGCTGGTCGATGGTGGCATCCGGATTGTCGATGAGCATCACGCAGGCATCCACCACTTCTCCCAGGTTGTGGGGCGGAATGTTGGTGGCCATGCCCACGGCGATCCCGGCGGAACCGTTGATCAGGAGAGCCGGCACCTTGGCAGGCAGCACCGTGGGTTCCTTCAGGGATTCATCGTAGTTGGGGATGAAATCCACCGTATCCTTTTCGATGTCCCGGAGCATCTCCACGGCGATCTTCCCCATCCGGACTTCCGTATACCGCATGGCGGCCGGTGGGTCCCCGTCCACGGAACCGAAGTTCCCGTGGCCGTCCACCATCAGATACCGGGTGGAGAAATCCTGGGCCAGACGCACAATGGCGTCATACACCGAGGAATCCCCGTGGGGATGGTATTTCCCCAAAACATCGCCCACGATACGGGCGCTTTTTTTATAAGCCTTGTTGGGCAGCATCCCTGCCTCGTTCATGGCATAGAGGATGCGGCGGTGGACCGGCTTCAGACCGTCCCGCACATCCGGCAGGGCCCGCTGGACGATGACGCTCATGGCGTAGTCGATGTAGCATTTCTGCATCTCATCTTCCACATAGACGGGGATTACCTTGCCGGCAGAGATGGTCTGCTTGTCATTCTGCTGATCATCCACGTTCTCACGCTTCCTTCCTGCGTCTTTTTGACGCGGTTATTTCAAGAAAAGGTCATAGACCTGCTTGCCGATCAGCAGGACGGTCATGACCAGGTACAGGGTGCGGATGTAGCCCACACCTTTTTGTATGGCAATCTTCGCTCCCAGCCGGGCGCCCAGGATCTCCACCAGCCCCATGGGCAGGGCATAGGCCAGATACACCCGGCCCAGCATCAGGAAAGCCACAAGGCCTCCCAGGTTGCTGGCCAGGTTCAGGGCCTTGGTATTCCCGGCAGCGGTTACGAAGTTATAGCCGAAATAGAGGAATCCGAAGATCAGGAACGAACCTGTCCCCGGTCCGAAAAAACCGTCGTACATGCCCAGGAACCAGGCCATGGCGGCGATGCCCAGGGCAACGGACCGGGTCATTTCGGTCATTTCATTGACCCCGTCCCAGTTTTTCCGGTAATAGGTATAGCAAGCCACTCCCACCAGGGCCAGCACCACAATGTACCGGAGCAGCTGTTCCGGCAGCAGGGAGGCAATACAGGCCCCGGCGGCACTGCCCAAAAAGGACAGGGGCATCATCTTCAGGATCTTCCGGTCCACTTTCCCGGACCGGGCAAAGGTAAAGAAACTGGTCACCGCGCCGATGGAGGAGGCCAGTTTGTTGGACCCCAGGGCAAAGGGGGTGGGGATGCCGGTGGCCATAAAGGCCGGCAGGGTGATCAGACCACCGCCGCCTACCGCCGCATCTACAAAAGAGCCGATGAAGCCGGCTGCCAAAAGGAAAATCAAATCCTGCCAGTGGAATTCCAGCATGGGGTCACTCCTTCCAGGTGAAATAGACGCCGGCGATGCCCTCCCGGCAGAAGGCATTCAAGGCCGGCTCCGTCATCTTGTTGCTGACGGCATAAGGGTTGGCCTGGGTCAGTTCCGCATTGTCCAGGGGCCAGCGGACCCCGGTAATGCTTACCCGGCAGGAGGGAGTAAGAGGCAGCAGGCTCACTGCCCGGGGCCGTTTCCTCCCGGCGGTAAACCGCAGACCCTCTCCCGGCTGCAGGTAGCACAGCATTTCCTGGTCATCGGCCAGGATGGCGCTGCCTCCCCTCCGGGCATAGGCCAGCAGGGTATACAGATTGCCGAACAGATGGTCCGCCCGGCCGCCCCAGATGCCGGTGGCCAGCACCGTCCGGTCACCGGGGATATCCTGGAGCACCAGGGACAGATCCGTATCGTCCTTGTTCACCGGGTAGGTCTTGACCCGGGCGCCCTGGCGGGCAAATGCCTCCCAGGCTCCCGGTGCCGCACTGTCCCGGTCCCCGTACAGGAACCCGGGCACCACCCCGGCCGCCCGGCAGTGGTCCGCGCCCCGGTCCGCCGCTGCCACCACAAGGCCGGCGGCAGCCTTTTGCAGCCACTGGGGATCCGGGCGCCGGCCCCCGGCCACCACCATCAGGAGCGGTCCTCCCGTCCGGCTGCACTGGAGCTTCCCCTGGGGAAGCTGGATTTCCATGGTCATGAAACGCTCCTTAGAAGTCCAGGTTGGTAACCTTGCCGGCGTTTTCCTCGATGAACTGCCGGCGGGGTTCCACCTTGTCCCCCATGAGCACGGAGAACACGGAATCCGCCGTGGCCGCATCCTCCAGCTGCACCTGGAGCACTGTCCGCTTGCTGGGATCCATGGTGGTTTCCCACAGCTGTTCCGGGTTCATTTCCCCCAGGCCTTTGTACCGCTGGACATAGGGGTTGTTCTGACGTCCCACTTCGTCCAGTTTCTTCTGGAGTTCCTCATCGCTGTAGGCATAGGTGTGCTTCTTGCCCGTGCGGATCAGGTACAGAGGAGGCTGGGCAATGAACACGTTCCCGTGGATGATGAGGGGCTTCATGTACCGGTAGAAGAAAGTGAGCAGCAGGGTCCGGATATGGGCCCCGTCCACATCCGCATCGGTCATGATGATGATTTTCCCGTACCGGGCTTTGGAAATGTCGAATTCCTCCCCGATGCCGCAGCCAAAGGCGGTGATCATGGCCCGGATTTCCTGGCTGTTGAGCATTTTGTCCAGACGGGCCTTTTCCACGTTCAGGATCTTGCCCCGGAGGGGCAGGATGGCCTGGAAGTTCCGGTCCCGGCCCTGTTTGGCGCTGCCCCCTGCGGAATCCCCTTCCACCAGGTAGATTTCCGTTTCTTCCGCGTTTTTGCTGGAACAGTCCGCCAGCTTCCCAGGCAGGCTGCTCACTTCCAAAGCCGATTTCCGGCGGGTCAGGTCCCTTGCTTTTCTGGCGGCAGACCGGGCCCGGCTGGCCATAATAGCTTTTTCCACGATTTTCTTGGCCACCGGCGCGTTTTCTTCGAAGTATTCGGTGAGGGCTTCCGTCACCATATTGTCCACAATGCCCCGGACTTCGCTGTTCCCCAGCTTGGTCTTGGTCTGGCCTTCGAACTGGGGTTCCCGGACCTTCAGGCTCATGACACAGGTGAGCCCTTCCCGGACATCGTCCCCGGACAGGTTGTCCTCGTTGTCCTTCAAGAGGCCGTTTTTCCGGGCATAGTCGTTGATGCACCGGGTCAGGGCCTGTTTCAGCCCGGCCAGATGGGTGCCCCCTTCCTCCGTGTTGATGTTGTTCACGAAGGTGTAGATGTTTTCCGTGTAGGCGTCGGTGTACTGCATGGCCACTTCCACAATGGTGTCCTGCCGTTCCCCTTCCACGTAGATGGGTTTGGCATGGAGGGGTTCCTTCCCTTTGTTGACGAATTCCACAAAGGAAATGATGCCCCCTTCGTAGTGGAACACCTCATCCTGGCCGCTCCGTTCGTCGGTGAGCTGGATCTTGACCCCTTTGTTCAGGAAAGCCAGTTCCCGGATCCGGTGCTTCAGGGTGTCATAGCTGTAGACGGTTTCCGTGAAAATGGTGTCATCCGGCCAGAAGGTGACGCTGGTGCCGGTTTCGTTTTCCGGGCATTCTCCCTTCACATACAGGGGACGGGTGGTCTTGCCTTTGGAAAATTCGATGCCGTAGATCTTCCCGTTCTTCTTGACCTCCACCACCATCTTCTTGCTCAGGGCGTTGACGCAGGAAACCCCCACGCCATGGAGCCCGCCGGAGACCTTGTAGCCGCCGTCGCCGAATTTGCCCCCGGCATGGAGGACCGTCATGACCACTTCGATGGCCGGTTTCCCCACCTTGTGCATTTCCACCGGGATCCCCCGGCCGTTGTCCGTAACAGTGATGCTGTTGTCCTGGTGGATGATCACCCGGATATGGTCACAGTAGCCTGCCAGGGCTTCGTCGATACTGTTGTCGATGACTTCGTACACCAGATGGTGAAGCCCCCGGCCGCTGATGCTGCCGATGTACATGCTGGGACGTTTCCGCACGGCTTCCAGGCCTTCCAGGACCTGGATCTGTTCCGCCCCGTAATCCCCGTGGACGGCAATCTCTTCTTCAATCGTCTGTTTCTTTTTCGCCATACAAACCTCCCGATTTTATCGCTTGCGCAGGGT
Organism: Acidaminococcus sp. HCP3S3_G9_1; assembly: GCF_052122455.1. NCBI lineage: Bacteria > Bacillati > Bacillota > Negativicutes > Acidaminococcales > Acidaminococcaceae > Acidaminococcus > Acidaminococcus sp. HCP3S3_G9_1. The sequence continues at coordinate 17,585 of NZ_JBQKCH010000011.1, forward strand.
CCTGCTGGAAATTCCCGACAGGATGATCTTGTCCCGGGTGACCACACAGCTGGCCGGCGGGTAGTCCTCGGTCAGGTCCACCACATTGTCCCCGCCCAGTCTGGGCTTCAGGAAAAACCGGTAGATGTTGGTCCGTTTGTTCCGGATGTCGAAGATCCCGATGATCTCGTCGCAGCGCACCACATAATTATTTCCTACGTGCAGGTACATAAGTCCGTCTCCTTCTGGCTTTTTCCAGGGTCTGCCGGATGGTTTCCTCCGAAAGGGCTTCCGGCCGGAGGCCTGTTTCCACCATGACGGCAAAAGCCTTTTCCCCGGCAGTGGCACGGGGGTCCAGAGCCCGGTTCAGGGCCCATTCCTCCAGTACTGCCTTCACGTCAGTAAATGTTATTCTATCACACTTCACCAGCTCCCGGCAATCTTCATACCGGAGCCAGGGCCGCAGATCCAGCTGTTTCCGGATTTCCCGGCGCAGTTCTTCCTGCTGTTTCCGGCGGCAGCCGGAGCAGATTTCCTCATCTCCGATAAGGGGTACTCCGCACAGAGGACATTTCCGGCTGTCGTCCCGCCGGGGCATGAAGGGTTTTGCCTCCTGTCGGGGCTGGGGTTCTTCCTCAATGACCCCGTGGTAGAACTTCAGTTCCCGGATCAACCGTTTCCGTCCCTGGAGCGCCGGCACCAGGAGCCGGTTCAGCTGATTCAGCAGTTTCCCCTGCATCATGTGGAACTGGTTGGACCACATGGGATTGTCCGTATGGACGTACAGGACTCCCTCTTCCAGCCGGTAAGGCTGGGAATGGCTGGCCCCGGTGTGGCCCAGGATCTCCGGCCAGTGGCTTTTCAGCCAGTGGAGCAGGAACTGCTGCCGGGCCCGGGGAGTCCGGAGCACTTTCAGGATGAGAAGTTCCGAATCTTTCATGGCTGTTCCTCCAGGGTTCCCTCTGCCACCCGGTAAGCCGCCACATCTCCTTCCACCGGAGCCAGATGACGGTCGTTGACGGTCAGGAAGGTCTGGACCGTTCCGTTGATGAAGCCCAGGAGCTTCTCCCGCCGGTGCTGGTCCAGTTCACTGAGCACATCGTCCAGAAGCAGCACCGGATATTCTTCCCGGACGGACCGGATGAATTCCAGTTCCGACAGTTTCAGGGCCAGCGCGGCGGTCCGCTGCTGACCCTGGGATCCGTAGGCCCGGAGAGGCCTTCCCTCATGAAAAATCTCCAGATCGTCCCGGTGGGGCCCCAGGCTGGTGTAGCCCCGGACATAGTCCAGCCGGTGGCGCAGCTGGAGCTGCTGCCGGTAAAAAGTTTCCCAGGCTGCCGGCCCGGGGTTTTCCGTAATCCCCTGCTCCCCTTCGCTGCGCTTCTGCACATAGGAAAGGGTCAGGGCACCCTGGGTGCCGGTGATCCCGTCATAAACCTGTTGGGCCGCCTGGACGATCCCCGCCAGGGCCTGGAGCCGCAGGTCCAGGATCCCCGCCGCCAGCCGGGCCAGGGCTCCATCCCACACCAGCAGCTGGGCTTCCTCCAGCTGTTCCCGGTCCCGGCACTGTTTCAGGAACCGGTTCCGCTGCTGGAGCACCCGGTTGTATTTGGTCAGAAGGTCATAGTACACCGGGCTGGTCTGGGCGATCTCCATATTCAGGAATTTCCGCCGGAGGGCAGGATCCCCTTTCACCAGCTGAAGGTCATCGGGGGTAAAGAGCACCAGGTTCACCAGGCCGTACTGTTCCCGGGGGCTTACCGGGTTCCCGTTCAGGAGATTCTCTTTTTTGGTCCGGCCCCGGACCGGATACCGTTTCACCAGCAGCCGGTTGGACCCGTACCGGTCCCGGTACTGGAGTTCTGCCGCCCATTCTTCCGCTCCGAAGCTGGGCAGCTCTTCCTCATGACGGGTCCGGAAGGAAAACCCCCGGGCGGCAGTATAGATCCCTTCCAGCAGGTTGGTTTTCCCCTGGGCGTTGTCCCCATAAAAGATGGTTATATCATGTGCAAGAGGAAGGGACACCTGGCTGTAGTTCCGGAAATGGAGCAGCCGCAGGTTTTCCAGGCGCATCAGAAGATGACCCGCACCGGGGTCAGGATGTAGGTGTAGCTTTCATCCCCTTCCGGCATGAGCCGGGCCGGAGACAGAGAGGCGTTGGTTTCCAGGCTCACCCGGTCCGTGCCGCAGTTCTTGAAAAAGTCGGTCATGTACCGGGAATTGAAAGCGATGTTCAGCGGCAGGGATTCCCCCACGGTCTGGCAGGCGATGATTTCCTTCCCCTGGCCCATGTCGCTGACGGCGGAAGACAGCACGATCCCGTCTGCATCAATGGCCAGCCGGACAATGTTGTAGTCGGACTGGGAAAACAGGGATACCCGCTGGATGGCCTTTTCCATGTCCACCCGGTTGAAAACCGTCCGGTTGCTGAAGGAAGGAGGGATAGGTCGTCTGTAATCAGGGAATTTCCCTTCGATCAGGCTTGAAATAATGGTGAGATTTCCCACCTTGGCCATGATCTGCCGTTCTTTCAGAGTCAGGGTCACCGGTTCCGGCAGTTCTCCGTTCAGATTGCTGCCGATTTCCTTCAGGAGACGGGCAGGGATCAGCAGGGAAAATTCGCTGTCATCCCCCTCCGGCAGTTCCAGATCCTTGATGGCCAGACGGTGGGTATTGGTGCCCACGGCAGTGAGCCGCTGACCGGATTTTTCCAGGTAGACCCCGGTGTACAGCGGCCGGCTGGCATCAGTGGAACAGGCGTACACCGTGGTGGAGATCAGTTTCCCCATCACTTCTTCGGAAAGCCGGAGCACCCGGTCCCCTTCAAAAGAGGGCATGGCCGGATATTCTTCCGGGTCCATCAGGGGAATGTGGTACTGGCCTCTGGCCTTGGCTGCTTTTAGGGTCATTTCTTTTTCACCGGGCAGCTGCTGAAGGGTGAGCACTTCGTCCGGATCGAAACGGGCCAGCAGATCCCCGATGGCTTTGGCGGGGATGAGAAGCTCTCCGTCCTCCTGTCCGTTCACGTCCATTTTCTTGTTCATCATGTAGGTATTGTCCATGGCAATCAACTGAAGGGTGTTTCCCTGGAGAATGGCATGGATCCCGGAAAAAATCGGTGCGTTATTGCTGGATGAAATGGCTCTTTTTACGATATTGACGCTCTGAGCCAGTTCTTTGCTTTCACATGAAAACTGCATGGCAGTACCTCCTTGTTTCTAAAACGATGAAATTATAAAAATTCGTAGTCTTCGTAGTAGGGCCTGTGGGTATGTGGAAAAGTCGCTCCAGCCCCATTCCAGGCTGTTGGAACCATTGGGATAACTCTGTGGATAACCGGTTTTCACTTATCCACATATCCACTTTTTCAGGGACTTTCCGGGTTATCCACAAAATTACCAACAAGTTATACACAAGATTATCCACAAGTTGTGGATAACTCAGGGATCATTTCTTCAGATCTTCCACCAGTTTGGCCAGCTGCCGTTCCAGATTGTCATTTTTCGCTTTGTCGTCAGCGATCTTGTCACAGGCATGGAGGACTGTGGTGTGGTCCCGGCCTCCGAAACATTCTCCGATCCGGGGCAGGGACAGGTCCGTCAGTTCCCGGGTAAGATACATGGCGATCTGCCGGGGATAGGCGATGGAGCGGGTCCGTTTCTTGGCTTTCAGGTCTTCCACCCGGATCTTGTACCGGGCGGCCACAAGTTCCTGGATGGCTTCCACGGTGATCACCTTGTCCACAGTGCTTCCCATATCCAGGTCCTTCAGGGCTTTCCGGGCCAGTTCCATGGTCACCGGTTGGTGGTTCAGGTTGGCAAAGGCGTGGACCTTGGTGTAGGCACCTTCCAGCTCACGGATGTTGGTCTTTACATTGGTGGCGATCAGCTGGATCACTTCCAGAGGGAATTCCAGATGGTCCTTTTCCGCCATGCTCCGCAAAATGGCACTGCGGGTTTCGAAATCCGGGTGGTTGATCTCGATGATCAGTCCCTGCATGAACCGGCTGGTGAGTCGCTCTTCCAGGGTGTCCAGTTCCTTGGGAGGCCGGTCGCTGGAGATGATGATCTGTTTGTCCGCCTGTTTCAGGGCTTCGAAGGTGTGGAAGAATTCTTCCTGGGTGGATTCTTTTTTCCGCAGGAACTGGATATCGTCGATGAGCAGCACGTCGATGTTCCGGTATTTGTTCCGGAAGGCTTCGTTGGTGTTGTGCTGGATGGCGCCGATCAGTTCATTGGTGAAGGTTTCACTGGAAGTGTAGAGGATCTTCATCTGGGGGAATTTCTTGTGGATATAGTTGCCGATGGCGTTCATCAGGTGGGTTTTCCCCAGGCCCGGGTCGCTGTACAGGAACAGGGGGTTGTAGCTTTTGGCCGGTGCGTTGGCCACTCCCATGGAAAAGTTGAAGGCTTCTTCATTTGATTTGCCCCGGATGAAATTGTCAAAGGTGTATTTGGGGGACAGATGGGAATCGAATTCCTGGGCCGGTTTGGCCGCTGGCTGGGGTTCCGGCTGGTAGGCTGCGGGAGCCGGGGGTTCTTCCGGCTGGGCAGGGGTGTCCGGAAACAGGTTCTGTTCCTCTTTGGGCGGTTCCACTACGTCGATCTGGATCTCCATGGGCTGGCCGCAGATCTGGGAGAGGCTTTCTTCCATCATGGGCAGGTATTTTCCCTGGAGGGTATCCTTGGTGAACTGGTTGGATACATCCAGGGACAGGGTATTGCCCTCCAGGGTCCGGGGATGTGCCGCATCCATCCAGATTTTCCAGCTCCGGCCCTCCATGCTGGCGGAGAGGGCTGCAAGCATTTCGGCCCAGACCTGGGCCAGGTTTTTCGTCGTCATATCCGATCCATCCTTTATCCTTTTAATAGAGACTTCATTATATCACGAAACAGGCCGGTCCTGTGGAAAAACCTGTGGACAATGTGGATAACTTTTTTCCCGGGCCGCCGGAAGCACGGGGCAGGGGGCCGGGTTCCGGTTATCCACAAATCCAGAGTTATACACAGGGAGTTATCCACAGATGTGGATAACTCCCTGTTGAAAAACATGGTCAGCGGTTGAACAGACGGTCCCAGAAACTCCGGTTCTTCAGCCGGGAGGCTTCTTCTTCCGCGGCTTTGGCCCGGGCTTCCGCCGCGGCGATTTTTTCGTCGGCGGCCTTCAGACTGGCGGCGGCGGTTTCCTTGGCGGCGGTAAGGGCGCCGATCTGCTGTTCCTTCAGCCGCAGCACCGCTTCCTGCTGGTCCGCTTTGGCCTGGGCGGCGTCCCGGGCCCGGGCCAGATCCTTCAGCTGGACTTCCTTCTGTTCCGACTGGGCCTTGTATTCCAGATACTGGACCTTTTCCTGGGTCAGCAGCTTGGTGGCGTTCATTTCCGCAATGAGCTTCTGCTGGACTTTCCCCAGCTGGTCCTGGACCGTATTCATCTGGATCAGCAGCACTTTGTTTTCGTGGCGGAGCTGTTCCAGTTCCTCATCCTTGTTCTGTTCATAGACAATCACGGGGTTTTCCGACCGTTTGCTGTCCAGGAACTGGACGGCTTCGTCATCCAGCATCAGGAAACGGTTCTGTTTGACCAGGTGGCCTTCCAGTTCTTCTTCATACCGTTTGATCTGTTTGCGGATGGCTTCGTAGGAAACTCCCTTTTGTTTGGCATAGTCTTTAATGGTGATCATGGCGGACATCCCTCAATATGATATAGATTTCCAGAACAGGAAGAAAACCGCCAGGGGCCCGGCGGCTTTCCAGACAACCGGCGTCCTGCAATGTTCCCACAACGTTGTATGGAAAAGGAGCCGGCCGGTTCCAAAGGTTGTATGAGTATAGTATAGCATATTCCGGCCCGTTTGTCCGGCCCCTGTGCATAACTGGAGGAAAGAAACCGGAAAAAGCCCGGCCAGCCAGGGGTCCCCGGGTTTTCCACAGGGTAAAAAGTTTTCCACCGGAAGTTATCCACAGATGTGGATAACTTTGGGGATAAGCCCATTTCATGGGGGCGGAGAGGGAGGAGGGGGTGTGGATAACTTAAGTCAGGAGTCAGGAGTCTGAAGTCGGAAGCCTCAGGACAGGATCCGTCTGGCTGGACGGATCCCTTTGATTCTGTAGAACCAGAATCAAAAGCAATCTGAGAGATCATTCCGTCCAAAGGTTCTACACATTCAAAAAATTTGCCTGCAAATTTAACCTTCGGCTCCAGACTCCCGACTCCAGACTTGAGCCGCTATGCGGCTCTACAGCTAGGAGGTGTTGCAGGTTTTGTACAACACCTCCAGTGGACATGTGGATAAATCTGGGGATAAAGTCCCGGATCCGGCATGGGCTGTGGCTCCAGGGGTTTTCCACAAGCCAGGGAGTTTTCCACTGAAAGTTATCCACAGGTGTGGATAAGTATGTGGATAATCCCTTTTTATGGGGCTTCCCGGCTGTGGAACAGGGATTTCCCCTGTGGAAAACTGCTTCCCACCGGGCAAAAAACACCCCTGTCCCTGTGCAAAGAGCAGGGACAGGGGTTACAGAGAGCTGGGATGCAATAGGGGGTGTTCCATGGAAAATGCAACATCCCAGTCCCGGGTCGCGACCCGGGACTCTCGGCTCGGGAACGGGGGTGTGAAGTTTTCACACTCCCTTTTTCAACGCAGCCGTCAGGGCCTCGATTTCCTTGTTCAGCTCCGGATCTTTCTGCCGGTCTTTCTGGATCTTTTCGCAGGCGTGGATGATGGTGCTGTGGTCCCGGCCCCCGAAACATTCTCCGATTTTCTTCAGGGACAGGCCGGCCATTTCCTTGGTCAGGTAAATGGCGATCATCCGGGGCACCGCCACCCGTTTGGTCCGTTTCTTTTCGATCAGTTCCGACCGGTGGAGCCGGAAATGGTCCGCCACCTGCTGCTGGATGGCGTCCACGGTAACGAACTGGGGGGTGTCCAGCAGGGCCAGTTCTTTCAGGGCCCGGCGGCACAGATCCAGGGTAATGGGTTCCCGGGTCACGGTGGAATAAGCGCAGACCCGGTTGTAGGCTCCCTCCAGTTCCCGGATATTGCTGGTGATGCTGCTGGCAATCAGCAGAATCACATCGTTGGGAAAGGGAACCTGCTCTGTATGGGCCAGGTTCTGGAGGATGGCCATCCGGGTTTCCAGATCCGGGTGCTGGATGTCGGCGGTAAGGCCGGAATTGAACCGGCTGATCATCCGTTCTTCCAGGGTGTCCAGTTCCCCGGGGGGACGGTCGCTGGAAATGATGATCTGCTTGTTGGCCTTTTCCAGGGTGTTGAAGGTGTGGAAAAACTCCTCCTGGGTGGATTCCCGGTTCCGGAGGAACTGGATGTCGTCGATGAGGAGCACGTCGATGTTCCGGTATTTTTCCCGGAAGGCTTCCAGCCGGTTGTGTTCCACGCTTTCGATCAGCTCATTGGTGAAGGTTTCGCTGGAAATGTACAGCACTTTCATATCCGGGTGGTTCTTCCGGATCTGGTTGCCGATGGCGTTCATCAGATGGGTTTTCCCCAGGCCGGAGTCGCTGAACAGGAAAAAGGGGTTGTAGGCAAAGGCCGGGTTGTTGGCCACGGCCATGGCGGCTGCCTTGGCAAATCGGTTGGAATTTCCCACCACGAAATTGTCGAAGGTGTACCGGGGAGAAAGGTTGGTGACAAAGGGCTTTTTCAGGACCGGGGGAGCCGGTCTTTTCCGGGCCGAGGGCGGGGGGGACGGATGTTCCGCTGCCGGTTCCTGCTCGGCGAACAGGTCCAGTTCCACCAGTTTTTTCTTGGCCATGACAAACCTCCTTTCTCCTGTAAGGGATATTTTTCATTATACCATATTCCCCGGCATGTGGATAAGTGCCGGGAGCAAGAGGGGGGAACCCGCAGAAAACCTGGCTCCAGGGAGTTTTCCACAGGAAAGGGAGTTTTCCACAGAAAGTTATCCACAGGTGTGGACAACTTTGGGGAAAACCCCGGAAATACAGGCCGGACGGGGGATTTGTGAACGTGCGTTCTGTGGAAAAGGGATGCTGGGAAGCCGCAGCCTTGCATCTCCTTTCGCAATTTCCTATAATGGAACCAACTGCAGCGCCGGGAAACCGGCGGAAGGAGGAAACTTATGAGCAAATGCCGCATTGCCATTACGGCGGATACCTATCCTTATGCATCGGAGGTGACCAACCTGGTGGAGGCGCCTTTTGCCCCCCGGGGACTGGTGGAAGTAATCGCCCGGCTGGGGGCCATCCCGGTGGTGCTTCCAGATGTGCCCGGAGCCCGGGGGGAGGACTATGTGGACCTGTTTGACGGGCTGATCATCCCCGGAGGGCCGGACGTGGATCCCACTCTGTTCGGGGAGGAACCCAAGTGGAAGATCGGCCGGACCAACTACAAACGGGATCTGTTCGAACTGGAGCTGTTCCGGGCCTTCTACCAGGCCGGAAAACCCATTTTCGGCATCTGCCGGGGCTGCCAGCTGATCAACATCGCTCTGGGAGGGAATGTGTACCAGGATCTGCCCAGTGAGGATCCCCAGTGCACCATCCGTCATTCCCAGGGGGCACCGGGAGGGTATCCCACCCATCATGTGACTTTGGTTCCCGGCAGCAGCCTGTTTGGGTCCCTGGGAGAAAAGGCTTATGTCAACTCCCGGCATCATCAGGCCATCCACCGGGTCGCAGAGGCCCTGGAAGTTACCGCCGTGGCTCCTGACGGGGTCCAGGAAAGTGTGGAATCCCACGACCACAAGCAGGTGGTAGCCGTCCAGTGGCATCCGGAAAACATGTGGCAGGAGCATCCGGAACAGCTGAAGCTGTTCGAGGATTTCCTGGCACGGGTAAAAGAAAAGGTGTGAAGCGCTGCTTCACACCTTTTCTTGTCAGCGGTCAATGGCCGCTGACCGCTGACAGGGCTGCTGCGTACCCAGCAGCCCTGTTTATCTATCTGTACTTCTCCTTCCGTACATCACGCCCTTGTCCTTGTACATCTTCCGGTCCACCTGGGTGAGGATCTGGTCCACGTCGGGGATGGGGGTCCGGCAGGTGACGGCGCCCAGGGCCACGCTGATGCCCCGGGCTTTGTACCTGTCCTTCAGGCTGTGGATCAGCTCCTCAGCCTCTGCTGGAGCGTCGATTTCCCGGATCAGGAGGAATTCATCGCCCCCCATCCGGAACACCTTTCCCAGGCCCTTCATTTCGTCCAGTACCTGGGCGGCGGAACGGATCAGCCGGTCTCCCGTTTCATGGCCCTGGGTGTCGTTGACCCGCTTCAGGCCGTTGATGTCCCCGAACACAAAGACCAGATCCTGTCCACTGGGCAGGGAGGCAATGGTGTCGTGGAAGGCATACCGGTTCCCCAGGCCGGTGAGCTGGTCCGTCCGGCTGTTGGCCTGGAGAGTCCGCCGGTTGTTCCGGATCCGGAGCATAATGGCAAAGAACCGGGTCAGGGTGGACAACAGCAGGCTGGCGGACCGGAAGGTATCCGGGGTGGGGTTCACCACTTCCGTATACCCCAGGGACCGTTCCCCCTGGGTGAGATGGCCGGACACAATGCTGCGGATTCCGGGAATCCGGAGATGGAAATCCGGTTGTTTGGCCAGCAGCTGGGGCATATCCGGAATCAGGGCCAGTTGTTCCTTGTCAAAGGAGTTGTACAACAGTTGTACGTCTTTTTTGGGTACGTGCTGGAGCTGATCCTTCATGGGTTCCAGCCCTTTCCGGACCCATTCATAGGTGGCGCTCACCGTGTCATCGGGGCCTTCCTCAAAAATGTAGAACCGTTCCGCTCCCATGTTTTCCGCCAGTTGGATGATCATTTTCTGGATCCCCAGGTCCGGATCTTCTTCCCGGAGACCGATGGCAATCGCGTCATTGGCGGCGGCTTCCCGGAAGATCAGATCGTTCCGGGCAATGTCCATATCCACATATTCCTTCAGGTTCAGGGCCATGGAGAAGTGGAGCACCCGCCCCCGCCAGGGTACCAGAGTATCCCGGACCAGAAGGTCCAGGCCGGATTTCACACTGTGATGGGTGGCGGTGTGGAACCGGTCCTGCCGGAGGATGGACAGGGGACAGTAGGCACAGGGGGCCTTCTGTCCTTCCAGCAGTTCGTAGCATTTTTTCTCTTTATACTCCCGGGGCCCGTCCACGTGGTAGGCCTTTTGGGCAGCCTGGTTCATGTAGACCATCTCATAGGTTTCCGGATCGCTGATCATCACCAGTTCGTCCATGGTGTCGAATTTTTCCCGGTCAAAGACGATCCGGTCTCCGATGAACACCGATTCCCCGTACCGCTGATCCCGGGATTCCTTCAGCCGTTCCGTGAGAAGGGCCAGCAGGTTGTCCAGGTTGTCCACTTCCGATCCCCGGGCCAGGGCATACTGGAGGTACAGGGTGCAGCTGTAGCCGTCCACTTCCGTAATGCTGTGGATGGCCTGGGTCAGCTTTTGGATCTGGCTGTCCAGCTGGTCCTTCAGGGTGGTCTTGGTAAAGCCCAGGAAGCAGCAGCTGCCGATGTGAGCCAGGGAAATGGTGGGAAGATGGAGATGCTGGAAGGTTTCCACCACTTTGGTCAGCAGTTTCCGGCCCGCTTCCGGCCCGTAGGTCCGGCGGAACTGGTCGAATTCCGGAATGTCCAGCAGGAAGGCGGCATAGTCATCCTGCTGGTACCGCCAGGAATCCGCATACTGGAGGCCGGCTTCCAGCATGCCCCGGTAGCTGAGAAAGCCGGTTTCCGGATCTTTCAGATTCAGGTCCCGGATCAGTTCCGCCTGGGCGGGATAGTTCTCCAGATCGTCAAAATAGCCCAAAAGTCCCACAATCTGATTCCCTTTGTACAGAGGGGATTTGGTGGCTACAATGGGATGGGGGACTCCCCGGACAATGCAGGTCCCCAGGTGCTGGGTAATGGTCCGGCCCTGATGCACCACCTCTTCCTCATCGTTCTGAAAGGTGTCGGGCATGGGGTGCCAGCCCATTTCCTCGTCGGTTTTCCCCAGGATGTCCTTTTCTTCCAGGCCGTAGAATTTCAGGAAGGAGCGGCTGGCGCCCCGGAACCGGCGCTGGCTGTCCTTCCAGAAGAATTTCAGGGGGGAGGTGCGCACCGCATTCCACAGCAGGGTCTGGTAGTCGTGTTCCGTCTGGGGTATCTTTTCCAGAGGGACTCCCAGGGACATGTTGAACAGAGGCAGTTCTTTCCGGCGGGTGGCCAGATCCTTCCGTTCCCACACATTGTCCTGGACGGTCAGCAGGATGTTCCGGGTGGGATCTTTGTACAGGAACATGGCCTGGAAAATCATCCACCGGTAGTTTCCGTCAGGCCGGCGGATCCGGAACTGGTCTTCGACATCCACCCGGCCCTGTTCCCGGCCCTGGGCGTGGAGACTGTCCGGATCTGTGAACTGGAGAAATTTTTCCCGGTCGTCCGGATGGACGAATTTCTTGGCGTAGCGGGCCAGGAAGCCGGCAATGTCCGGATAAACGGCGTCACTGTTCAGGGAAGGCACGGAGCTTTGGAGCACCTGGACCTGGTCTTTCCCGATATCCAGATACATCAGGGAGTCGTATATGAGCACCAGGTTCCGGAACAGTTTGTCCAGTTTGTGGTGGAGCCGGGTGTTTTTGTCAAAGGTGATGTTCTGGATTTCCAGCCGGCCCAGACAGAACTGGGGATTGCCCATGATTTTCCGGGCCTTGATCCGGATGTACTGACCGTTGTCCACATATACCAGGGAATGGGTGGCGGTGCTGTCCGCCACCTGGTCCAGGAACATCCGGAACTTGTCCCGGAAGGGATAGGCGGGATCCAGCAGGTTCTCATTGGCTTCTTCCAGGGAATGGGTGCCCACACTGGCCAGAACCTTCTGGCAGGCCTCGTTGATGTACAGCAGGGTGGCGTATTTCCGGGTATATCGGAACAGGCCCAGGGGGGCTTCGGACACCACGTTCATGAGACCGGCCTGTTCATAGCACTGGTTTTCCAGGCTGTTTTCCGGCTTGATGTGCATTTTCATCAGATGGGTCAGGAGCTTTTCGTAGGGCAGGGGACGGCTGTAGTAGAATCCCTGGATCTTTTCACAGCCGATCTTTTTCAGGAAGGCCAGCTGTTCTTCCGTTTCCACGCCTTCTGCCAGGGTATGGACTCCCAGGGTCTTGGCCATGAGCACGATGGAGGTGATGATTTCCTTCCCCTTGTCGTTCAGGTTCTTCAGGAAGGCCTGATCGATCTTCAGCTCATCGAAATGGTAGTTGTGGAGCACGTTCAGGGAGGAGTAGGCACTGCCGAAATCGTCCAGCCAGATTTTGTAGCCGCTGTTGTGGAATTTCTGGAGGGTCTGGAAAATGTGGGAGGAATGCTGGACCAGAGCGCTTTCCGTGACTTCAATGCACAGGAAGTTCCGCTGGAGCCCGTATTTCCGTACCACTTTTTCCACCAGCTGGAAGGGGTCGGTGACCAGGAAATCCACCCGGGAGAAGTTCACGGAAATGGGGATCATGGGCTGGTGGTTCCGCCGCTGTTCCCGGAGCAGTTTGCCGGCCTGGCTCAGTACATACTGATCCAGCTGGTGGATCAGCCGGGCTTCTTCCAGGATGGGCACAAAGATCCCCGGAGAGATCATCCCCCGTTCCGGATCGATCCATCGGGCCAGGGCCTCCAGGCTGCACAGTTTGCCCGTAAGGCTCCGGATAATGGGCTGGTAGTACACCTGGATCTGGCCGGACTGGAGGGCCCGGGAGAAGTTTTCCAGCACAAAGACCCGGGTCTCCTGCTGGGCGGCCAGTTCCGGGGTATAGACAGCCCAGGACTGGATGGCGTTTTTCTTGATGGAATCGCAGGCGAATTTGGCCATGTCGAAGGCATGGCGCAGATCCGTCAGGGAAGCTTTTTCATTGGGGGGATAGATTCCTGCCTTCAGCTGGATGGTGGGGTTGCCGGTGCACTGGTCCACCTGCCGGGCGGCTTCCTGGAGTTTGTCCCGGAGCTTTTCCGCCGGAGCCAGGAGCACAAATCCGTCCCCGGTAAGCCGGGTCATCAGCTGGCCCGGGAACAGGGACTGGAGGATGCTGGCCACGGACCGGAGCAGGTTGTCCCCGGCCTGGATCCCCCAGGTGGCATTGTACAATTTGAAGTTGGTCAGGTTCAGGTATACCGGGTTGTAGGATTTCAGTCTGCCCTGGGCCTTTTTTTCCAGGGACAGGTTCAGGGCAGTCTGGTAGAAGGCACGGACCCCCATAAGCCCGGTGACCGGATCCTGTTTCCGGACCAGCACTTTCTGGGAGCTGCTCACCAGGTTCATGATCCATACGGTACCCACCTGGGGCAGGGTGCCTTTGGACAGGGTCCCTTCTATCCGCCGGAAATGGCCTTCCCGGGTCTTGATCCGGAAGGTCAGGTAAATCTGGGTCATGCCGGTTTCCTGGTGAGAGACAGCGGCGGCCTTCTGGCCCAGGGTTTCCAGGGGCTGGTAGTCTTCCGGATCCACCATGCCCTGGAAGGTGCCTCCGGTAAGGACCTGGAATTCCTCTTCAGTGGTGCAGGAATACAGGGACAGGAAGCCCGGGTTCACAAAAAGGATCTGTTCTGATCCCTGGGTGGTAAAAAGACAAATCCCGCTGGGCAGGGTATCGTAAAAACTGTGGAGTTCCTGGAATTTGCCCGGTGTATTCAAAAAAATCCCCCTCTTTGCCTGTAACAGATCCGGAAACCGCTGTGGAAGCAGTGTGTCCGGTCATATATCCATAATCATATCTTTATATTATACTCCATCTGGGGGGTTCTGCCAGAAAAAGTTAACTGGGGGAGTTAATTGCCAGCGGAAAGAAAAAATGCTGATCACCCTTTACAAAAAAGAAAAAATTTGCTAAAATACAATTTATCTGATGCGGGCATAGTTCATTGGTAGAATGAAAGCTTCCCAAGCTTTAGAGGTGGGTTCGATTCCCATTGCCCGCTCCATATTGAAAGACGGAAGGCTGTTGCTGAGGCAACAGCCTTTTTTTGTTTTCTCAGGAGCCAGGGTATGATATAATTATCTTTTACAGAAAACGAATTTGATTTGTCTGGAAGAAACGGGAGGAAGACATGGCGGAGTACAATTTACTGCAGAAAAAGATCCTGGCGGACGGCATTATCAAAAGCGGGGATGTGCTGAAGGTGGACAGTTTCCTGAACCACCAGATCGATGTGCCCTTTATCAGCAAGCTGGGAGAAGAATTCTATCAGCTGTTCAAGGACCGGCCCATCAGCAAGATCCTGACCATCGAGGCTTCCGGCATCGGCATTGCCTGCCTGACGGCAGTCCATTTCCGGGTGCCGGTGGTGTTTGCCAAGAAAAGCGCCGGCAGCAACATGGACAAAGAAGTGTACAGCACGGAAATCAGATCCTTTACCCACAACAAGGTGAACCATGTAATCGTTTCCAAGAAGTATCTCAACGCAGGGGACCATGTACTGATCATCGATGACTTCCTGGCCAACGGCTGCGCGGTGGAAGGCCTTATCGACCTGGTCCACCAGGCCGGCGCCGAAGTGGAAGGGGTGGGCATCGCCATCGAAAAAGGCTTCCAGGGAGGCGGGGACGCCCTGCGGAAGAAAGGCTATGATGTAAAGAGCCTGGCCATCATCGAAAAGATGGATGCGGCCACCGGCACCATCGTATTCCGGTAAGGGGGCGCCATGGAAGAAGAAAAGATCCAGGAACCGGCCCAGACTGGCACTGACCCGATTTACCAGTTTGATGGAAAAATCTCCCTGAAGAAAGCGGCGCCTTTCGGACTCCAGCATGTACTGGCCATGTTCGTGGCCAACATCGCTCCCATCCTGATCGTCACCGGGGCGGTAAAGATGCCTACGGAACAGGCGGCGGCCCTGATCCAGGCGGCCATGATCATGGCCGGGGTAGGGTCCCTGTTCCAGATGTTCCCGGTGGGGCCTCTGGGCAGCCGGCTGCCCATTATCATGGGGATCAGCTTCACCTTTGTGTCCACCTTCTGCGTCATCGGAGCCAAATACGGCTATGGGGCCATCCTGGGGGCGGCTCTGGTAGGGGGCTGTCTGGAAGGGTGCCTGGGGCTCATTGCCCGGTGGTGGCGCCGGTTCATCCCTCCCATTGTGTCCGCCAGCGTGGTGACCTCCATCGGGTTCTCCCTGCTGGGGATCGGGGCCAATTCCTTCGGAGGCGGCTTCGGGAATCCCCATTTCGGGGAAGCTCCCTACATGATCGTGGGTACCGTGACCCTGGTTTCCTGTCTGCTGTTCAACATCAAGGCCAAATCCTTCTACAAGCAGCTGTCCGTGCTGTTTGGCCTGGTGGTAGGGTACATCACCGCTTTTTTCTACGGTATGGTGGATCTGTCCAAGATCAGTTCCGCCGGGCTGTTTTCCCTGCCCCAGCCTCTGCCCTATGGGCTGGAATTCCATCCGGATGCCATTTTTTCCGTATTCCTGATTTTCCTGGTGTCTGCCACGGAAACCCTGGGGGATACCTCTGCCTTGACGGTGATGGGCTTCGGCCGGAATGCCACGGATAAGGAAATCGAAGGGTCCATCGGAGTGGACGGGTTCATCAGTGCCCTGTCCTCCCTGTTCGGCTGTCTGCCCATTACGTCCTTCAGCCAGAACGTGGGGCTCATTGCCATGACCCATGTGGTGAACCGGAAGGCCGTGGCCAGCGGGGCCGCCATTATGATCCTGGCCGGACTGTTCCCGGTGCTGGGAGTGATCCTGGCTTCCCTGCCGGAAGCGGTGCTGGGAGGCTGCACCCTGATGATGTTCGGGTCCATTGTGGTCAGCGGGGTCCGGATGCTGGGCAGCTGCGGCTACAGCCAGCGGAACATGATCATCGCTGCCCTGAGCCTGTCCATCGGCATCGGCTTCACCCAGAATCCCTCCATCTTTAAGATTTTCCCGGACCTGATGAAAAGCGTCTTCGCAGAAAACTGCGTGGCGGTAGTGTTCGTGGTGGCCGTAGTGCTGAATCTGATCCTGCCGGATGAGATGAAATAAGGGCTGCTGCACGCAGCGTGCAGCAGCCCGGTCGCGGCCCGCGACCAGAAGGCTCCTCACGTTAGCGTGAGGAGCCTTCTTTTTTATTCGAAACAACCGGTTGTTTAACCGGTTGTTTTCCTTTATTCGCCGCCTGGTTCAGCTTTTCCACCCATTGGGCTCCGTTGTCCCCATACTGGAGGCTCATGATCCGCTGGCCGCCGAAGTAGAGATTGCTGCCATCCTGTTCAGCAGAAGGTTGTGTATTGGGTTGTTCGTGGTAGAATTTGGCCAGGCTGCCGGCCACCAGGTAGGTCCGCTCCCGGCTGCTCATATCCCCTCCGGGCTGGACCAGCCCCAGGTCCTTTTTGTTCACCAGGATGGCCCCGGTCTTTTTGTCCACATTCACATGTTTTCCGCTGTATTCATACAGCCGCTGGGTATACTTGTCCCGGCGGGATCCGTTGTTGGGATGGTCGCTGGGCATGAAGATGGTGCCCAGGAAGGTTTCCCGGTTGTTGCCCATCTTTTCCATTACCCGCTGCCACAGGGCACTGCCGGCTCCCGGGTTGTACCCGGCTTCCGTGGCGTAGGTGAAGCCCAGCTCATCTGCTTTCTTTTCCATAGGCAGGGTCACCAGCTTGGCACTGCCCAGGTTGGCCAGCAGGTTGGTGCCCACTGCTTCCAGCATATTGCTCTGGCTGCCGGCCACGGCTGCCAGAAGGGCAATGGGGAAGGTACGCTTCACTCCGTTGGCCGGGTCGTGCTGCTCCCCGTGACCCAGTTCATGGCCCAATACAAAGGCCAGTTCGTCCTCGTTGTAGTTCAGGGTGGTGAACAGGCCCATGTTTACAGATACATTGTGGCCCAGGGTGCAGTAAGCATTGAATTTGGTGCTGTTGTTGACAAAATAATGATAGGGATTCTTTTCGATGGAAGGATCGGTCTTGGCAATGGCGGCGGACAGCCGGCCCATGACCCGGTCCAGCATGGCATTGGCTTCCGGATCCTCATTGACCCCTTCCTGCTGCTTGATCTGGTCCAGGTATTCTCCTCGGCCCTTGCCGTCCAGGTAGGCCACCTGCTTGTTCAGCATGCTGTACTGGGCGGACACCAGGACGATGGAGCCGATGGCATTGCTCCAGTCAAAGGCTTCCGCTGTCGGCAGGGCGGACAGGGTCAGGGATGTGGTCAGGACCAGGCCGGACAGGGCCAGGGCCAGCTTTTTCTTCAGATTTCGGGTGTGCAGACAGATCATGGGAATTCCCCCTCCAAAGGTAACAGAAAATATATAAACAACCATAAAACAACCATTGTTTTATATCAAAACAACCATATACAACCTTGAAAAATCTGGGAAACCTGTCACTTCCTCTGTCTGGATGACCCACATATGATATAATTGTTTCTATAGATTATAGAACAAGGAGAACCAGAAATCCATGAAAAAAATACTCTTTCTGACCACTGGCGGCACCATTGCCTGTACGGTAACCGATGAAGGCCTGGAACCTACCCTGAAGGGAGAGGACATCCTGAAACAGGTGCCGGAACTCCGGACCCTGGGAGAGATCACCGTCCGGGATCTGACCCTCCTGGACAGCAGCAATCTGGAACCGGCCCACTGGAGCGCCTGGGCCCGGCTGATTGGGGACAATTACAGCGATTATGACGCTTTTGTGCTCACCCACGGCACCGATACCCTGGCCTATACCTCCAGCGCCCTGTGCCGGATGCTGATCAATCTGGGGAAGCCGGTGGTGCTCACCGGGGCCCAGGTCCCCCTCAGCCTTACCAACAGCGATGCCCGGAGCAACCTGGAACTGGCTTTTTCCGTGGCGGCCAGCGGTCTGCCCGGGGTGTTCGTGGCCTTCGGGAACAAGGTGATCAAAGGGGACTGCGCCAAGAAGATCTTCACCCGGAACCCCAATGCCTTTGAAAGTGTCAATGAAGCTCCCGTACTGTATTTCGGCAAGGAGGGGGTCAAAAAGAACCTGCCCAGCCGGGAAAACGTGGGTGGCTTCCGGGTGGAAGAGAAACTGGAACCCCGGGTGATGGCGGTGACCATGACTCCCGGGCTGAAACCGGATATCATCGATTATGCGGTGGACCGGGGCTACAAGGGCCTGGTGCTGGAATGCTACGGAGCCGGCGGGGTGAACACGGACCAGCAGAACTTCCTGCCGGCCATCCGCCGGGCCATCAAAAAAGGCGTCCGGGTGGTGTGCGTCAGCCAGTGCCTTTTTGACGGGGTGGATCTGTCCCTGTATCCCATGGGGATCCTGGCGGCCCAGGCCGGAGTGGAATCCGGGGGCCCCATGACCCTGGAAGCGGCCGTGACTCGGCTTATGTGGAGCCTGGCCAACGAAACGGAAGAAGCATAAAGGAGGGAATCGTATGGCCGGAGATGCCAAAGCCCTGGTGTCACAGTTCCTGCAGGCCTGGCAGCGGGAACGGGACCATAAAATCAAGATCTGCCTCTTCGGGCAGCCGGGAGCCGGGAAAAGCTCCCTGATCAATGAACTGGCCGGCCAGCGGGTGGCCCGGGTGAGCCAGGACACGGACACCACCCGTCAGGCCCAGAGCGTGGAGTGTCCGGATGTGATCTATGTGGACCTGCCCGGCTATGACACCAGCCTGTTCCCGGAAAATGCCTATTTCAGCGCTTTTAATCCTCTCCAGTACGACCTGTTCCTGTGCGTGTTCGCCGGAAAGCTCCATGAGGCGGATGTGGAATTTTTCGGGAAGATCGCCCGGACCGGCCGGGTGTGTCTGTTTGTCCGGAACAAATGCGACGGGCTCTACGATCCTTCCTGCAGCCTGGAAGAGCTGGAGGAGAAGATCACCCGGGATGTCCACCATCTGGTGGGACCCCGGGAACAGGTGGTATTCACCAGCTGCCGGCGGAACCGGCCGGCGGCGGAACGGGGGATCCCGGAACTGGAACGGGCCATGGGGGCGCTTTTGCCGGAAGCCCAGCGGGACCGGTTCTTCCGCCATGCCAAAGCCTATACGGAAGAAGCCCTGCTGGTGAAGCGGAAGGCGGCGGAACGGTCCCTGAAGAAATTCATGGTCCTGGCGGCGGCCAACGGCCTGAACCCGGTGATCGGCATGGACGCGGCCCTTGACAGCCAGATCCTGAAAAGCCTGTACCGGGCCATCCGGGAAGCCTTCGGGGTCAGCGAAAAGGAAGTCCAGCCGGAAGGGCCCAGTTCCCAGGTGGTGAAGAAACTGGCGGAAGGAGTCACCGGAGAACGGGTGACCAAGGGGCTGACCTGGCTCCTGCGGAAAAAGGCCTCCGGGAAAGTGGCCAAAGTGATCCCGGTGGTGGGAGGCGCGGCAGTAATGGGCTTCAACGCCGGAAGCATGTACTTTTTAGGTGAAAAATACATCGATGCCTGCTGGGAGTACGCCCTGGAACGGCTCCAGGCGGAAATCCAGATGGGGGAACCATGACAAAAGACGGAAATGCCATCAGAGAAAAACTGAAGAACCTGGATCAGGAGAATGTGACCATTGTGCTGTTCGGACAGCCGGGCTCCGGGAAGTCCAGCCTGATCAATGCCATCTGCGGCTACCAGGCAGCCCCGGTGGGGGTGGAAACGGACACCACCCGGGAGCCGTTGTTGGTGGAGCACGGGGATGCCACCTTTATCGATCTGCCGGGCTATGGAACAAAATCCTTTCCCTGGAATGAGTTCATAGAACAATTCCATCTTTTCAAGTATGATATGTTCCTGTGCGTATTCTCCGACAAGCTCCACCAGGGGGATACGGAACTGTTCCGGCAGCTGACCGCCCAGGGCAAGCCCTGTATCTTTGTCCGGAACAAGACGGACCTGATCTATGAGGAGGGGCTGAGCCTGGAGGAAAGCGAAGAGGCCATCCGCCGGGATGTGTCCGGACAGCTGGGCCGGGAAGACTTTGAACTGGTCTTTGTGTGTGCCCGGAAGGATGCCCCTTCGGGGCTGGATGAACTGAATGACGCCATCATCCGGAAAATTCCTGCGGCCCGGCGGGAGAAGTACATCCTCACCGCAGAGGCCCGGACCCGGCAGCAGCTGGATGCCAAACGGGAAGCGGCCCGGAGCTATGTGCGCCGGAGTTCCACCTACGCCGCCTACAACGGGATCAATCCCATCATCGGGGTGGATGCGGCAGTGGACCTTCTGATCCTGTACCAGATGTACGGATGCATCCGGGATGCCTTCGGGATCACCCCGGAACTGATCCACGGCAGCCGGAAGGTGTCCCTCCGGGACAAGGCCATGGTCCTGGGGGGCATGAGCAAGGAAGGGATCAAGGTGATCATCAAGACCCTGGGCCGGAAATTCGCCGCCCGGAGTTTCTTGAAGGCGGTACCGGTGGTGGGCCAGGCAGCTTCGGCTCTCCTGGGGTACCAGCTGGTGCGCCAGGCAGGGCTCACCTATATCGATGCCTGCTATGAACTGGCCCGGGAACGGCTTCTGGACGAGCTGGACGCCCGACGGGACAAGCCGGGGAAGAAGTAAAACAACCTGTGTCCGGCAATGGTTGTACAATAGTTGTTTAAGAAAAAGGGAGGTCGAAACCTATGAATCTGGAACCCTATGAAAAGGAACTGGAGAAACTGAATGCCTGTATCTGGGACTTTGCGGAACTGAAATTCCAGGAATTCCAGTCCGCCCAGGCTATGGAGGACCTGCTGGAGCGTCACGGCTTCCAGGTGACCCGGGGACTGGCCCACATGCCCACCGCCTTTGTGGCGGAATACGGCAGCGGGAAGCCGGTGATCGCCATCCTGGGAGAATATGATGCCTTGAGCGGTCTCAGCCAGGAAGACGGGATCTGGGAGGAGAAGCCCCGGGAAGGGAATCCCAACGGCCACGGCTGCGGCCACTGCCTTCTGGGCACGGCGGCAGTGGGGGCAGGCCTTCTCCTGAAGGATTACCTGGCCGCCCATCCCGGCCGGGGAACCGTACGGGTCTATGGATGCCCGGCGGAAGAAGGGGGCAGCGGCAAAACTTACCTGACCCGGGAAGGAGCTTTTGCTGACGTGGATGCAGCCCTTACCTGGCATCCCGGGACCCAGAACGAAGTGATGGTGGGATCCAACCAGGCCAACATCCAGGCGGCCTTCACCTTCCGGGGCCGGGCGGCCCATGCGGCGGCTGCTCCCCAGAACGGCCGGAGCGCCCTGGACGCGGTGGAACTTATGGATGTGGGAGTCAACTATATGCGGGAGCATATGGCGGATTATGATCGGGTCCACTATGCCATCCTGGATACCGGCGGGGTTTCACCCAACGTTGTACAACCCAAGGCGGAAGTGCTGTATCTGGTCCGCTCCCGGACCAATGAAGAGACCAAACGGCTGTATGACCGGGTGGTGAACATTGCCCGGGGGGCGGCTCTCATGACGGAAACGGAGCTGTCCGTCCGGTTCGACAAGGCAGTGTCCAACCTGGTGCCCAACCGGACCCTGGGAAAAGTGCTGCATGATGCCATGGTCCAGGTGGGCGCTCCCCTCCGTACGGAAGCAGAAAAAGCTTTCCTGAAGAAGTTCCAGGACCAGCTGGCTCCGGAACGGGTGTGGCAGGATCCCGGGATGGCGCCTTTCCCGGATCCGGAACTCCGGGAGGAACTGATCCGGAAGGACCCCACCGGAGCTTATATCCTGCCCTACCAGCCCACCAACGCGGTGGCCATGGGGTCTTCGGATACCGGGGATGTAAGTTATGTGACTCCTCTGGCCCAGTTTGCCGCCGCCTGCTTTGCCATCGGCACCAGTGCCCATTCCTGGCAGTGGGTGGCCCAGGACAAGGGCACCGTGGCCCTGAAGGGCTGCTTCTTCGCTGCCCGGGTGCTGGCGGAAGGGGCCCGGACCCTTTATGAACAGCCGGCGGTGCTGCAGGAAGCCCGGGCCGAACTGGAAAAGCGCATGGCCGGCCGCACTTACCAGTGTCCCATCCCTCCGGACGTGATGCCCAGAGGGTATGGAAAATAAGGGGGCTGCTGCAGAGACAGCAGCCCTTTACACAAAGGAGGCTGATACCATGTTTCGTCCCATGCGGCGATTCAAACAGGCCCTTCCGGAAGAGGAATGCCGGAAGGTGCTGGAAGAGGAAAAACGGGGGACTCTGGCTCTGGCCGGGGATGAGGGGTATCCCTATGCCCTGCCCATCAACTATTATTACCACCGGGAAACTGGCCGGATCTATTTCCACGGAGCCGGGGAAGGCCACAAGATCGATGCCATCCGGCGCTGTGACAAAGTGTCTTTCTGCGTCCACGATGCCGGAGTGAAGCTCCCGGGGGACTGGGCTTACACAGTCCGGTCGGTGATCGTGTTCGGCCGGCTCCATGTGCTGGAGGATCCGGAACGGGCCATGGCCCTTTTGCGGCAGATCGGCCTGAAATACTACCCTTCGGCGGAGGAAGTGGACCAGGTGATGGCCCGGGCGGCCAGCCGGGTGACCATGCTGGAACTGGTGCCGGAACACATTACCGGGAAACGGGTCCATGAAAAGTAAAAAAATCAGTCATTTTCTCCTCTTTTCTTTGTAAATATATTGACACCCTCCCTTTTTCCTCTTATAATGATATGAGCTGTCAAACGATTTACTTATTATAGATCTTGACGTATCTTTGGAGGCAAGGGAGGGTTAGGAACATGAAGAGAACTTTTCAACCGAATAACAATCGGAGAAAAAAGACTCATGGCTTCAGAGAAAGAATGAAGACTCTGGGTGGTAAACAAGTCTTGAAAAGAAGACGTGCAAAAGGCAGAAAGAGATTGTCTGCATAAAGATCAAGATAGGCCGCTCTTCGCGGCCTATTTTACTACAAGGCAGGTGCAGGACTTTGGAACAGAATGTTCCTCCAATGAAATATACCCAGGCCAACCGGGTCAAGTCCCACCAGCGGTTCCAGGAGGTCTATGAAAAAGGCCGTTCCTTTGCGGACCGGTACGGGGTCTTTTACGTGCTCCCTTCCGAAAACGGAGAGAACCAGCTGGGGACGGCTGTGGGCAAAAAGCTGGGACATGCTGTGCTGCGGAACCAGGTAAAGCGCCGGATGCGGGAGGTGTTCCGGAAGGAACAGGCCCGTCTGAAGGGGAAACACGCCATTGTCTGGGTAGCCCGTCATCGTCTGGCACACGCTCCCTATGAAGTTTACGAGGAAGTTTTCCGGCGGCTGGCCAGAAAGGCCGGGCTGCTGTAAAACCCCGGAGGGTCTATGAAAACAATTGCCATTGCCCTGATCCGTTTTTATCAGGTATGGATTTCTCCCTGTTTTCCGCCCCGGTGCAGGTTCGTACCCACCTGTTCCCAATATGCGCTGGAGGCAGTCCGGAAATACGGGTTCCTGAAGGGATCCTTTCTGGCTGTGAAGAGAATACTCAAATGTCATCCTTTCCACAAGGGAGGATATGATCCTGTACCGTAACGGACAGGAAGAAAAGGAGTCGAACTTTGGAAATTTTAAGCTCGTTTGTCCAACAGGTTGTGGCCCACATCTATGAACTGACCCGTCTTATCGGTGAACCCAGCTACGGCCTGGCCATCATCATCATGACCATCCTGATCAAACTGATCCTGTGGCCCCTTACCGCCAAACAGATTTCGTCCACCCGGGCCATGAGCCGGATCCAGCCCAAGATGAAGGAGCTGCAGGCCCGGTACAAGGATGACAAGGTGACCCTGAACCAGAAAATGTCCGAACTGTACAAGGCCGAAGGGGTGAACCCCCTGGCAGGCTGCCTGCCTCTCCTGATCCAGATGCCCATCATGATCGGGATTTTCTATGGCATCCGGGATTTCCAGTATGCAGGCCCCAGTTCCTTCCTGTGGATGCAGAGCATTGCGGATCCGGATCCCTATTACATCCTGCCCATCCTGTCCGCACTGACCACTTTTATCCAGTCCAAACAGACCATGCCGGCTTCTGACAATCCCCAGGGGAAGGTCATGCTGTATTTCATGCCCCTGTTCATCGGGTACATCAGCTTCAAGTTCCCGGCGGGCCTGGTGCTGTACTGGGTAGTCATGAACATTATGCAGATTGGACAGCAGTTCCTGCTGGACCGGAAGAAATAAGAAGACAAAACAGGTGCCTCGGGGCCTGTAAGGAGGCTTGAAGATGAACATGGTGGAAAAGACGGGCAAAACCGTCGAGGATGCAGTGAAGGCAGCGCTGGCCGAACTGGGCGTCAGCCGGGACCAGGCGGAGGTGGAAGTCCTGGAAGAATCCAAACCTTCCCTCCTGGGCCTGTTCGGAGGCCGGGATGCCAAAGTCCGGGTAACGGTGAAGGAAGCGGAACCGGAAGCTCCGGCGGCTCCGGAAGCAGCGGAAGCCCCTGTGGAGAAGACGGAAGCGGTTCCCCAGGAGGATGCCAAGGCTCCGGAGGACCGGGAAGAGGAACGGCAGGCGGCAGCAGCGGCAGCCAAGGCCTTCCTGGAAGAAATCTTCCGGGCCATGGGCATGGATCTGCTCATCGAAAAATTCATCAGCCGGAAGGATGAGGAAATCATCCTGAAGATCCACGGGGACGGCATCGGCGTGCTGATCGGCAAACACGGCCAGACCCTGGATGCCCTCCAGTACCTGACCAACCTGGCCGGGAACCGGGGACGGAAGAACTGGAACCGGATCATCCTGGATGCGGAAAACTACCGGGAACGCCGGCGGGAAACCCTGGAACGGCTGGCCCGGAACCTGGCGGACCGGGTGAAACGGACCCGGAAAAAAGCCATGCTGGAACCCATGAATCCCTACGAACGGAAGATCGTACACATGAGTCTCCAGAACGATCCGGCGGTGACCACTTACAGCGAAGGGGAAGAACCTTACCGGAAAGTGGTCATTGATTTGAAATAATGGAACTGCATGAGGGGGTGCTGCACATGAAAAGCGGATATGCAGCACCCCCGTCAATGGTCAATGGTCAGTGGCCGGATGATAAAATTTGCAGGCAAATTTTTTTGGATTGAATCAAACCTGGTCTTAAAATAGACAGTCATTGCTAGAGTAAGCACGATATGTTTTTGCATAATAAAAGAATCTGTCTGACAGGACAGATTCTTTCCTTCGGCAATTGACCATTGACAATTGACAATTGACAAGGGGTTGTTGCTCAGGCAACAACCCCTTTTTTTGGAGGAAAAAAAGATGGATGATACAATCAGTGCCATTGCCACTGCCCTGGGGGTGGGCTCCATCGGGGTGATCCGGATCAGCGGGCCCCACAGCCTGGCCATTGCAGACCGGCTGTTCGACGGCCGGGAAAAGCTGGGGAAGGAAAACGCTCGGAAGTTGTTGTACGGCCATATCCGGGACGGCAAAGGCCAGGTGGTGGATGAGGTGCTGGCAGTGTACATGCCCGGCCCCCATTCCTATACCGGGGAGGATGTGTGCGAGATCCAGTGCCACGGAGGACGGGAAGCCCTCCAGGAGATCCTGTCCCTGACCTTCCAGGCAGGGGCCCGGCCGGCGGAACCGGGGGAATTCACCAAACGGGCCTTTTTGAACGGCCGTCTGGACCTGGCGGAAGCGGAAAGCGTCATGGACATCATCAACGCCCGGAGCCGGCAGGCCCTGGCGGCAGCCAACCGGGGCCATCAGGGCGGTCTGTCCCGGCAGGTGAAGGCCCTGCGGAAGAAGCTCCGGGATCTGGTGGTCCAGCTGGAAGCCTGCATCGACTATCCGGAAGACGATATTGAAGAAGTGACCTATGACCGGACTGTGTCCATCCTGGAAGAAGGAAAACAGGCGGTGGAGACCCTGGTACGCCGGGGCACTGCCGGACGGATCCTCCGGGAAGGGCTGCGGACTGCCATTGTGGGCCGGCCCAATGTGGGGAAATCCAGCCTGCTGAACAGCCTGCTCCAGGCGGACCGGGCCATTGTTTCCAACATCCCCGGCACCACCCGGGACATCATTGAAGAACAGATGACCATCGGAGGGATCCCTCTGGTGCTCACCGATACTGCCGGGCTCCGGGACACCAGCGACCTGGTGGAAAAGATCGGGGTGGAACGGTCCCGGGCGGCCCTGGAAGATGCCCAGCTGGCCCTGGTGGTGCTGGACGGCTCCCAGCCGCTGGATCCGGAGGACCGGCAGCTGCTGGACAGCCTCCGGGACCGGAAGAAACTAATCCTGGTGAACAAGGCGGACCTGCCTCTGGCCCTGGACGTGGAAGCCCTCCGGAAAGCCTGTGGGGACAGGGATGTGATCGTCCTGTCCGTGAAGGAAGGCCGGGGCCTGGACCAGGTGGAACAGTGGCTCCGGGATTTCGTGTACGGGGAAGGCTCTGACAGCGAAAGCAGCAGCATGACCCAGAACGCCCGGCAGCAGAACCTGCTGGAAAAGGCCCTCCAGAGCCTGGAGGATGCCCTGACAGGGGCCCGGCAGCACCTGCCCTATGACTGTCTTACCATCGACCTGACCCAGGCCCTCCATGACCTGGGGGAGATCACCGGGGAAGATGTGCCGGATGAAATCATCGATGAGATTTTTGCCCAGTTCTGTGTGGGCAAGTAAAAGCGGAGGAAAACAGCATGATCGTAGTGGATCATTATGATGTGGTTGTTGTGGGAGCCGGCCATGCAGGGTGCGAAGCGGCTCTGGCAGCAGCCCGGATGGGACAGAAGACCCTTCTGGCTACCCTGTCCATGGACAATATCGCCCTGATGCCCTGCAACCCTTCCGTAGGGGGACCGGCCAAGGGACACCTGGTCCGGGAAATCGACGCCCTGGGCGGGCAGATGGGCCTGGCGGCAGATGAGGCCTGCATCCAGATGCGGATGCTGAATACCGGGAAAGGGTATGCGGTCCAGGCGCTCCGGGCCCAGGCGGACAAGCCTTTGTATCACACCATCATGAAGGAAGTGGTGGAAAACCAGGACAACCTGGATGTGAAGCAGCTGATGATCGACAAGCTGCTGGTGAAGAACGGCCAGGTCCAGGGGGTGGAAGCGGAAACCGGGGAAGTGTTCGAAGCGGATGCGGTGATCCTGTGCACCGGTACCTATCTCCGGGGGAAGATCCTCTACGGGGAAGTGGCCTACATGTCCGGCCCCATCGGCCAGCGGTCCGCCATGAAGCTTACCGGGTCCCTCCAGGAAGCGGGACTCCAGCTCATGCGGTTCAAGACCGGCACCCCTGCCCGGGTGGATGCCCGGACCCTGGACTACACCAAGATGGAACCTCAGTACGGGGATGAACGGGTCCGGAACTTCTCCTTCATGAGCACCATCACCACCCGGAACCAGGTGCCCTGCTATCTGACCTACACCAATCCCCGGACCCATCAGATCATCCGGGACAACCTGGACCGGAGCTGCATGTTCAACGGCATGATCGAAGGGGTGGGGCCCCGGTACTGCCCCAGCATCGAATCCAAGATCATCCGGTTCGCCGACAAGGACCGGCACCAGCTGTTCCTGGAACCGGAAGGGCTCCGGACCAACGAAGTGTATGTCCAGGGCATGAGCTCTTCCCTGCCGGCGGAGATCCAGGTGGCCTTCATGCAGACCATCCCGGGGCTGGAACACTGCAAGATGATGCGGGCCGGCTATGCCATCGAATATGACTGCCTGGATCCTCTCCAGCTGAAAGCCAACCTGGAACACAAGGCCATCAGCGGCCTGTTCAGTGCCGGCCAGGCCAACGGCACCAGCGGGTATGAAGAAGCCGCTGCCCAGGGCCTTATGGCCGGGATCAACGCAGCCCTGAAGCTCCAGGGGAAGAAGCCCCTGATCCTGAAACGGAGCGATGCCTACATCGGGGTGCTCATCGATGACCTGGTGACCAAGGGGACCACGGAACCCTACCGGATGATGACCAGCCGGGCGGAATACCGGCTGCTCCTCCGCCAGGACAATGCAGACCTGCGGCTGACCCAGAAGGGCCGGGATGCGGGGCTGGTCACCGATGAGCGGTATGACGCCTTTACGAAGAAGCGGGACATCATTGAACGGACCCTGGCCAATCTGTCCAAGATCAACCTGGCCCCCAGCGAGGAAAACCAGGAAAAGATCACCGGCCTGGGATCCACGGCCCTCCGGAGTTCCATCAATATGCTGGATCTCCTCCGGCGGCCGGAAGTGACCTATGAAAAACTGGCGGACGCCTTCGGCCTGGAAAAACTGCCGGTGGATGCGGCGGAACAGGTGGATGTGCAGGTGAAGTACCAGGGCTATATCCGGAAACAGAAACAGGAAGTGGAACGGGCCCTGAAACTGGAAGACAAGCTGCTGCCGGAGGACCTGGACTACAGCCGGATCCAGGAACTGTCTTCGGAAGCCATGGAGAAGCTCACCAAACAGCGGCCGGTATCCATCGGCCAGGCCAGCCGGATTTCCGGGGTATCCCCGGCGGACATCAGCGTGCTGATGGTGTATCTGGAGACCCAGCGGCGGAAGGGAGAAGAAGCATGAGTTACCGGGAAACACTGAAACAGGCGGCAGAGGCTGTCGGCTTCCCTCTTACGGAAGGACAGCTGGACCAGTTCCAGCAGTATGGGGACCTGCTGCTGGAAACCAACAAAAGCCTGAACCTGACCGCCATTACGGATCCGGAGGAAGTGGCGGTGAAGCATATGGTGGACTCCCTGCTGGTGTACAACCGGGAAGCCTTTCACAACCACACCATTGTGGACGTGGGAACAGGGGCCGGTTTTCCGGGACTGCCCCTGAAGATCTATGATCCGGGGATGCGGGTGACCCTTATCGATTCCCTCCAGAAACGGCTGAACTTCCTGGGTCAGGTGGTGGAGACCCTGGGCCTGGGGCAGGTCCGGCTGGTCCACGGCCGGGCGGAAGATGCCGGGAAGGATCCGGCTCTCCGGGAGAAATTCGATGTGGCGGTGGCCCGGGCGGTGGCGGCTCTGCCGGTGCTGGCGGAATACTGCCTGCCACTGGTCCGGGTAGGCGGAGTGTTCTACGCCATGAAGGGCAGCAAATACCAGGAAGAAGCGGATGCCGCCCGCCATGCAGTGGAAGTGTTGGGCGGAAAGATCCGGGAGGTCCGGCCGGTGCAGCTGCCGGGGCTCACAGACAAACGGGCCATCATCACCATAGAAAAAGTCCGCTCCACCCCGAAACAGTATCCCAGAAAAGCGGGGACGGCAGTAAAGAAGCCTTTGTAAGCGGCAAAAGAAAGGCAATGTTTCACGTGAAACATTGCCTTTTTTATAGTCGAGAGTCGGAAGTCTGAAGTCTGGAGCCTCAGGAAAGGATCTGCCTGGTTGGGCGGATCCTTTCGATTATATAGAACCGGACTCGAAATCGACCCGGGATATCATTTTGCCCAAAGGTTCTACACATTCAAAAATTTGCCTGCAAATTTATCCTTCGGCTCCTGACTTCAGACTCCGGACTTGAGCCGCCATGCGGCTCTACAGCTTGGGATTGTTGCACAGAACGTGCAACAATCCCATTTGTCACACAAACGTAACTTCTTTATGATATCCTAGGGGAGATACAACCGGAAGGAGGCTCCATCATGAACAAAAAAATTGCAGCTGCGGTACTTTCCGCCTATCTGCTGGGGGCAGGTACCGCTGCCCTGCCGGCTCAGGCCTTTGACCTGGGATCCGTGCTGAAACTGGGAGGCATCAGCTACCTGGTCAGCCGGTTCGGCGGGGAGATCAACACCTTCATCAACAAACTGACTCTCCAGAAAGGCCTGGATACCCACTACGCCACCAAAGTGGTGCCCATTCTCAGTATGGGCAGCGGAAGCTATATCGGGGCCGTCCAGGTGGTGGGCCCCAAAGCTCAAGTGGACAAGGTAAAAGCCGTGGGACAGCTGGAAGGAAAATTCCTCAGCGTGGCCCGGGTCAAGGCCATGATCCCCATCGACGCCACCAGCATCACCAACATCAACCGGGTTGACGGAGTGGGCGTGGGAGCCATTGTGGATTTTAAGCTGTGATAAGGTGTGAAAAGCAGGCTTTTCACACCGTCAATAGTCAATTGACCATTGACAATTGACATGGGGACAGCTTTTTGTCCCCCCCCAAAAAAATCGGAAAGGAATGATACCATGATCGACTCCCAAAAAATCACCAACCGTTTCCTGAACTACGTTTCTTTCGATACCCAATCCAGCGAAGAAAATGACCGAGAACTGCCCAGCACACCGGGCCAGATGGTGCTGGCCAGATTCCTGGCGGAAGAACTGAAAAGTCTGGGGCTTACGGATGTGTCCCTGGATGGCCAGGGGTATGTAATGGGCACCCTGCCGGCCACAGAAGGGATCACCGGTTCCACCGTGGGATTCATCGCCCATATGGACACCAGTCCGGAAGCTTCCGGCAAGGACGTGAAGCCCCTCCTGGTCCGGAACTATGACGGAAAAGACATCCTGTTGAACCGGGACAAACAGATCCTGTTTTCCACGGAAGATTTCCCGGAGGTCAAAAAGTACCGGGGCCAGGATATCCTGTTCACCGACGGCACCACCCTTTTGGGGGCGGACGACAAAGCCGGGGTGGCGGCCATTGTGACGGCTCTGGAATATTTCCGGGACCATCCGGAAATTCCCCACGGGACTCTCCGGGTGGGCTTTACCCCTGATGAGGAAACCGGCCGGAGCTCCTCTGCCTTCGATGTGGCAAAATTCGGGGCGGACTTTGCCTATACCGTGGACGGGGGCGAACTGGGAGGCCTGGAATATGAGAACTTCAACGCGGACAATCCGGTGATCACCTTCCACGGCCGCAGCGTCCACACTGGCTCCGCCAAAGGGAAGATGAAGAATGCCCTGACCCTGGCCATGGAATGGCAGCAGGCCCTGCCTGCCGGGGAAAAGCCGGAATATACCGAAGGGTACGAAGGATTCTTCCATGTACACAAGATCACCGGGGATGTGGAGACCTGCAAAATCCACATGCTGATCCGGGACCATGACAAAAAGCATTTTGAGGAACGGAAAGCCTTCCTGGACCGTCTGGCCGCTTTCCTGAATGAAAAGTACGGGGCCGGCAGCGTGGAAGTGGAGCATCGGGACATGTACTTCAACATGGGGGAAAAGATCCGGGACGGACACATGGCCGTAGTGGAACTGGCCAAAGAGGCCATGGAAGCCGTTGGGGTCACTCCGTCGGTGGATCCCATCCGGGGCGGCACCGACGGAGCCCGGCTGTCCTGGCGGGGTCTGCCCTGCCCCAACCTGTTCACCGGAGGAGCCAATTTCCACGGCCGGTTCGAATACCTCCCCATCCCCAGCCTGGTGAAAGCCTGTGAGACGGTGGTGGAAATCGGGAAGAGAGGATACAGGGTTTAGGGCCGTAAAACCGCATGAGGTTGTTGCTGCTATGTGCAACAACCTCATTTCTATGTTACAATATCCTACAGTGTCCCAAAAAGAAACGAAAGGAGTGGACCCTATGACCCGAGTCATTGCCGTGGCCAACCAGAAGGGCGGGGTGGGGAAGACCACCACCAGCATCAGCCTGGCGGCCTGTCTGGCGGAAAGCCGGAAAAAGACCCTGCTGGTGGACCTGGATGCCCAGGGAAACGCCACCAGCGGTCTGGGTATCGATAAAAGCAGCCTGGCCTGCTGCATGTACGATGTGCTGATCAACAATACGGAGCTGGACAGCATCATCCAGCCCACTGCCTGGAAGAACCTGTGGGTGGCTCCCGCCACCATGAACCTGGCAGGGGCGGAAATCGACCTGATCGAAAAGAAGAATCCCGCCAATGCCCTGAAGAAGCATCTGTCCAAAATAAAAGACAATTATGAATACGTAATCATCGACTGTCCTCCTTCCCTCAGTTTCCTGACGGTGAATGCCCTGACGGCGGCGGATGGAGTGCTGGTTCCCATCCAGTGCGAATTCTATGCCCTGGAAGGGGTGACCCAGCTGCTGGCTACGGTGGACCGGATCCGCCAGTCCACCAATCCGGACCTGGCCATTGAAGGGATCGTCATGACCATGACCGACAGCCGGACCAACCTGTCCAATGATGTGGTGGGCCAGGTGAAGGAACATTTCCCGGATCTTCTGTTCAAGACCATGATCCCCCGTTCCGTACGGCTGGGAGAGGCGCCCAGCTACGGCCAGCCCATTACGGTGTACGATCCCCACGGGAAGGCGGCAGAGGCTTACAGGAGCCTGGCAAGGGAGGTGAAGCGCCGTGGCCGGTAAGAAAGGCGGTCTGGGCATGACGGGCCTGGACAAGATGTTTGGAGGGCGCAGGACCAAGGCACCGGCTCCCAAACCGGTGGTGGAAGAAAAGAAAGCCGGGGAAACCGTAGGGGAAGTGGCCCTGAAGAATCTGAAGCCCAATCCCTACCAGCCCCGGAAGACCTTCGATCCGGACAAGCTCCGGGAACTGGAGGAAAGCATCCGGCAAAGCGGGGTGATCCAGCCTCTCATCGTCCGGAAAAAAGGCCGGCAGTATGAAATCGTGGCCGGAGAACGGCGCTGGCGGGCGGCCAAAGCCGCCGGGCTCACCAAAGTGCCGGTGGTGGTCCGGGAATACGATGACGGTGCCATGATGGAAGTGGCCCTGGTGGAAAACATGCAGCGCAGCGATCTGGATCCCATGGAAGAGGCCCGGGGCATCCAGAACCTGATGGAAAGCCTGGGGCTCACCCAGGAGGAGGCTGCGGCCAAGCTGGGGAAGAGCCGGGCTGCGGTGGCCAATGCCCTGAGGCTGCTGAAACTGCCTCCTGAGGCGGCGGAAATGGTCTCTGCAGGCAAACTTACCCCCGGCCAGGTACGGCCGCTCCTGGGACTGGATGCGCCGGAGAAAATCACGGAACTGGCCCGGAAGGCAGCGGAAGGAGGCTGGTCCGCCCGGGTGGTGGAAGAAGTGGCCAAGGCGGAACGGGAAGGGAAGCCCTGGCATCTGTATTTCCAGACGGAAGAGGACCTGATTCCTCCGGAAAAACCGGAAAAACAGAAGAAGGGCGGTAAGAAAGCCGCCGGCAGGGAAAGCCAGCCCCAGGATACGGATACCCATGCCTTCCAGGAAAAACTGATCCAGTATCTGGGGACCCGGGTGAAGATAGAACCGTTCAAAAAGGACAGAGGAGGACGGATCCTCATCGAATACTACGGGCCGGAAGATCTGGAACGGCTCTATGATCTGCTGAAAGGGCCGGAAAAAAACGTCGGCCGGAAAAAAACCGGCCGCTTTACCGTGTAGGAGGCGGCTATGGTGGGAATGGGAACGGTTGTGAATGTGGCCGCCATTGCAGGAGGCAGTCTGATCGGTCTTTTGGTGGGCCGGGGAATCAAGGAAAAATACCAGGAAACCGTAATCTACGGACTGGCTTTGTGTGTCATTGTACTGGGGATCCAGATGGCTCTCCAGGGGCAGCACATCCTGCTGACCATCATCAGTCTGGTGGTGGGCTCCATCCTGGGAGAAGCCCTGGGTATTGAGGAAAAACTGGAACAGGTGGGAACCCTCCTGGCTGAAAAATTCCAAAAATCCCGGAAGAAGGGGGATGCCGGGACGGACGCCTTTGTGGAAGGGTTCCTGAACGCCAGTCTGCTGTACTGTGTAGGGGCTATGGCCATTGTGGGGTCCATCCAGGACGGGCTGTCCGGGGATCCCACCACCCTTTACACCAAGGCGCTGATCGACGGTCTCAGCGGCATTATCTATGCTTCCAATTTTGGGGTCGGTGTCCTGTTCTCGGCTCTGTCCGTTGGGGTTTATCAGGGAATCCTTACCGCTCTGGCAGGATTCCTGGGGCCCTGGATGAGCCAGCTTGTGGTCCAGGAAGTTGCCGCCTGCGGCGGACTGATGATCCTGGGGATCGGCATCAACATGACTAAACTGTTGAAGATCCGGGTGGGAAACATGCTGCCGGGGCTGTTGGTGGTCGGCGTGGCTGCCGGAATTTTTTTCTAAAAACCCTTGCATTATTTGGACAAGTAGCGTATAATACAATTTATCGGGATTATAGCTCAGTTGGTTAGAGCGCATCGCTCACATCGATGAGGTCTACGGTTCGAATCCGCATAATCCCACCAATTGAAAATGAAAAGAAGCTGTTGCTCCGGCAACAGCTTCTTTTTTTATTTGTGCCAAAAGAAAAAAGAGGAAAAGGGCGGTGGGTTGGCAGCCGCGGGTTTCCTCCTTCAGCTGTTGACCATTGACTGCTGATCGGAGGCTGCTGCCTCTGCAGCCGCCTCCTCCCCTTTTTCCTGTAAACTCCTGCACTTTTTTTATGCACTTTCCCCGTTAAGGCTGTTTTTTCCATTCCAAAACCGTTCTTCCTCTTGTTCCACGGGCCTTTCGGTGTTACACTCCTTCTGGAAACACAGTTTTTTACTCTATCGGAAATGAGGTCTTGCCATGTACACTTCTCAACTGAAACATTCCCTGGCTGCCGGGGCGGTTGTACTGGTCCTGGGCACTGCCGGCCTGGGGGCTGCCGCTCCTGCTGACGAAGGATCCGTCCAGATCCCCAACCCCATTGTCAGTTATGGAACCTATGGATCCGCCGCCCGTGTCCTGGGGTTTGCACCACTGACCCTTAGCCTGGATTCGGGGTACGCTCCAGATGGATTTTCCGTAATCGGAGGACGGTTCGCAGACTTGTCTTTTCTTCGTCTGGGACAGCCAGAGACCAAGGTGAGGATCCGCACAGGCTTGAAAAAAGAGATAAACAAAGAAGAATTAAGTGGAATATATGGAAAAGAATGGCATAAGCAACGTATAAATGAGACAAATGCGGAAATTGCCCAGCTGGGCCCCCAATCCTACGCAGCCCGCTGGGAAACCGGGAACTATGTGTTCGCTGTCCAGGGAGAGGGGATGGAACCGGCAGCCTTCCGCAGCCTCCTGGCCAACAGCCTGGTGGAAGATACGGAACACTATTTCATCTCCATGGAAAAGAATCCAGAGAAAAACGAAAAGAAATCCATTTACAGCAGTTTGTAAAAAAAGGGGGGTGTGAAAAAATTCACATCTCCTTTCTCAATTCCCTGGGAACCCACAGGGTCCGGTCAAACTGAGGCAGCCACTGATGGGTTTTGTGGCTGTAGGTGCGGATCAGGATCTTTTCCGGGTACAGGTACAGGGAATTGGTCCATACCTGTTTTCCGTCCCAGGTGGGGTTGTACACATCCAGGATGGCTGTACCGGCAATCTGGTTCACCGGATTGGAAAAACTGGGATTTTTGGGAGAAGTATGGGTATGGCCGGAAACCCACAGGAGGATCTGGGGATTGGCCCGGAGCAGTTTGCCTATGGCTTTGGCCGGCTGGACATAATTCCGGGGTTTGTCCAGTTTGCTGCCGGGGACCATGGTTCCGGTGACAGGGGCATGACAGAAGATCAGGGTGGGTTCCTGCCGGTGGTCTTTCAGTTCCTTTTTCAGCCAGTCCAGCTGTTCTTTGGACAGTT
Organism: Acidaminococcus sp. HCP3S3_G9_1; assembly: GCF_052122455.1. Taxonomy (NCBI): domain Bacteria; kingdom Bacillati; phylum Bacillota; class Negativicutes; order Acidaminococcales; family Acidaminococcaceae; genus Acidaminococcus; species Acidaminococcus sp. HCP3S3_G9_1. Next base: position 52,877 of record NZ_JBQKCH010000011.1, read on the forward strand.
CCACTGCATATTTGCTTTCCAGGGTATCCGGGGACAGGAACAGCAGGAAGTAGGGGCCCAGTTTCCGGGAATGATACAGGGGACCAAAGTCCTTTTCATACTGTTGCATATGGAGACCCCGTTCGTAGGAATCTGCCGGAACCAGTTTTCCGGTGCTGGACAGATCCCGGTGGTAGATGATTTCGTGGTTCCCGGCCAGGAATTCCTTGGGCTTTTTCAGATGATCCGTCAGCTTCCGGGCCAGTTTGTAATCTGCCGGGCTGCCGGTTTTCTGGACCATATCCCCGGTAAAGACGCACAGGTCCACATCCTGCCAGCGGTTGATGTCCCGGACCGCCTGTTCCTTGTTGTGGATCTTCCGGGTCCGGACGTCCGGCTTTTGGGATTTGCTCCCATAATGGATGTCACTGAGGATCACCACCCGCTGGTACCGGCGGGCCTCCGCGGTGGGGGCCAGGACCTCCATGGGCAGCAGACAGGCCAGGACCGTCAGCAAGGCGGTCATCGAAAGCCAAAATTTTTTATACATGGGGAACACTCCTTTCAGACAGGACCCATTATAGCAGTTTTCCAGGATGCTGCAGAGCAGCACAGGCATGGTGTGAAATCGTTTGCAGGAGAAAAACGGAAAAAGATAAAAAATGGAAAAAAGCCGAAGGAGCGCATCAATACTAGGTAAGTCCTGAAAATTGCAATGCAAAAAATTGCGGAACTGTCAGAAAATATTGACGGGGAACCGGAAAACATGATATAAAATAGCCAAGGTTGATGCAAACGATTGCAGAGACAAGCGAAAAATATAAGATCATTTTCAGGAGGTTTTCACCATGGCAAAAGTAAAGAACTTCAAGACCATTTTCCCGGCGGTATCCGTTCCTCTGAATGCTGATTATTCCATCAACGAACCGGAATTCAGAGCGTACCTGCGCTGGATCAAATCCTTCTACAACAAAGGCATCGAAGGCCTGGTCTGCAACGGCCATACCGGCGAAGTCACCGGCCTGACCCGGGAAGAACGGAAACGGGTTACGGAAATCTGTGCGGAAGAATGCGGGGATGTGATGACCATCATCTCCGGGGTCAACTGTGAAAATACCGAAGGCGCCATCGAAATGGCCAAAGATGCCAAAGACGCCGGGGCTGACGGGATCCTGCTGATGCCTCCTCATATGTGGCTGCGTTTCGGGATGAACCCCAAAGCTCCCTTCCAGTTCGTGAAAGACGTGGCTGACGGTGCCGACATCGACATTATCATCCATCTGTATCCGGCCACCAGCAAAGCCTTCTATCCGGTGGAAACCCTGATCAAGATGGTCAAGGAAATCCCCCATGTAAAGGCCATCAAGATGGGCACCCGTGTCACCGCCATCTACGAACATGATGTCCGTGAACTGCGGAAAGCCTGCCCGGATGTATCTCTGATCACCTGCCATGACGAAACCCTGTGCGTATCCTGGTTCCCTGGCATGGACGGCGCTCTCATCGGGTTTGCCGGCTGCGTGCCTGAACTGATCACTGCAGCCTGGAACGTCTTCAAGGATCCAGCCAACCACACCCTGAAGGAAGCCCAGGATGCTTCCAACAACATCTACCCCATCAGCCAGGCCATTTACGGCGGCGGCCAGCCTTCCGGTGAAGCCCATGCCCGCCTGAAGGAAGCTCTGGTACAGCGGGGCGTATTCACCAGCGGCCTCATGCGGAAACCGGTGCTGCCTCTGGACCAGGAAGAAAAAGACTGGGTGGCAGAAGGTCTGAAAAAGAGCGGCCTGCCTAAAGTGGATATGAAACCGTTTGAAAAATAAACAAACCCATCCTCCTAAAACAGGCGAAAACAATCCCTTTTAACGGATTGATTCAATCCACCCTTCTTACCTTCTATAAAGGAAACTGCAAAGCGGCTGCTCATCCAATGACGGGCAGCCGCTTTATTATCAGCAAAGGAATACACAATGGAAACAACAATCAATAAACAACTCGGATTCGACCCGGCGACAGTCAAACGGCTGACTGCCCTGGAAATCCTCAAACGGATCGGCCCCGGGATCATCCTGGCCGGGGTGGTGGTGGGGCCGGGAGCCATTACCACCGCAGCCATGCTGGGTTCCAGCTATGGGTACAGGATGCTGTGGCTGTTCATTCCCATTTTCATCATGAGCATTACCTTTATGCTTACCTGTTACAGGCTGGCCATGCTTACCGGGATGCCTCTGCTCCACGGCATCCGGCATTATTATGGCAAAGGAGCAGCGGCCTTTGTAGGCATCTGCCTGTTCTTTTCCTGCCTGTTTTTCACTTTTGGGAACATTTCCGGCAGCGGGGCAGGGATGAATCTGCTGTTTGGGGTGGACTGGAAGGTGGGAGCGCTGATTATGCTGGCACTATTGCTGGGGCTGTATTTTTCCAAGGACACCTATTCCAAAATCGAAAAAGGGGTGATGGTCTGTATCCTGGGCATGATCGTGGCGTTTTATGCCACGCTGTACGCTTCCGGGGGACCGGATCCCCAGGGCTTTTTCCAGGGAATCATCCACTGGGGATTTCCGGAAGGGAGTGTCCTAAGCTCTCTGGCCTTTCTCAGCACCCATGCGTCCATTACCGCCGGGATTTATGGAACGTATCTGGGGGCAGAGAAAAAATGGAAGAAGCAGGATCTGTTCAATGGGACCATGCTGTCCGATGCCTGTGCCCATGTCCTGACGGTCATCCTGATTTCCGGGGCCATTGTGACCGTGGGAGCCATTGTGCTCCACCCCAGGGGCCTTCAGATCAGCAGTCCGGTACAGATGGCCGGGATGCTGGAACCGGTCCTGGGAAGCAAAGCCCGCTATGTGATGGGGGCAGCGCTGCTGGGATCTGCGTTTTCCGCTCTTATGGGGAACACCCAGCGGGGAGTGGTGCTGCTGAACGCCGGAATGGACTGGGAAGTGAGCCTGGAAAGCAAACGGGTCCGGTGGAGCTGCGTGGCCTGCCTGCTGCTGGGGGTGGCTGTGTGCTTTGCCTACAGTGGGTCTCCCACCCAGCTGATTTTCCTGGCCAACCTGGCCACCAGTATCGGAACGCCTACAGCCGGTCTGTTCGTTACATTGATGATCTGGCGGAAAGACGTCCAGGCCGGCCTGAAGCCGCCCCGGCTGCTCCAGATTGCCATGACTGTATGCTATCTGTTCACCACGGCCTTGACAGTATACAGCTTCGGTTCAAAATTTATGTAAAAAAGGGAGCTGTGAAAAAAAGATTTCTCATTTTTTCACAGCTCCCTTGGTCCGCCCGCATCCAGTGACCAGTGAGAAGAGGCCAGTGACAGGGGTGTTGCACACAACGTGCAACACCTTTTTTCATCCAACTCATGTCCTACAATGGTTGCACAACAGTTGTATCAGGTGCTTTCCCGCTCGATCAGTACCGAATCATAGACCACATGCTGGATGGCCACGGCACTCCGATCCTTGGCTTCGATCTGTTCCAGCACCAGCTGGGCGGCTTTCCGGCCGATTTCCCGGGCGGGCATTTCCAGAGTGGTCATGGTGGTTTCCAGCATACTGCCGATTTCGTGACCGGTCAGACTGATGATCCGCACATTTCTGGGGACCTTTTTCCCTGCTTCCTTCAGGGCCCGCATGGCTCCGATCCCCTGGGCATCCATGGCCGCCAGGATGGCGTCCAGTTCCGGATGCTCCTGGAGCATCTGCCGGGTGGCCTGGTAGCCATATTCCAGGGAATTGGTGAAACCTTTGGCTTCGGAGGTGATCTCTTTCAATCCCAATTCCTCCAGGGCCTCCTTATAGCCCTGATACCGGAATTTATAGGGAGACAGTTTCAAAGAACCGGTTATGAGACCGGGATGGCGGCTGCCTTTGGCATACAGGTACTTTACCGCTTCGTAGCCGCATTTTACATAGTCCACGGTAACACTGGACAAGGTATCGTCCTGGATCCGGATCACCTGGGTCACCGGGATCCCGGAGGCCTGGATGTCCCGGACCAGTTTTTTGTTCTTGCCGGTGCCTGCCAGCAGGATCCCGTCCACCAGGCCGTTCCGCAGCCGGCTGAGGCCGTCTTTTTCCATCTGAGGGTCATCTTCCGTGCTGCACAGCAGTGTGGCGTATCCCTGGTCACGGGCCGCCTCCTCGATGGCCTGGGCCACGGTGGAGAACACTGTCAAGTGGAGCCGGGGAACCACCACTCCGATGGTGTGGCGTTTGCCCTGGCGCAGACCTTTGGCCAGCAGGTTGGGCCGGTAGCTGAGCTTTTCCACGGCGGCCATGATCCGGGCTTTGGTTTCCGCGTGGACACAGGGATTGTTGTTCAGGGCCCGGGAGACCGTGCTTACGTCCACACAGGCCAGCCTGGCCACGTCTTTCAGGGTTGGCATGGGTTTCCCTCCTTTCCGGACGGACCTTTTCGGACTGCGTCTGGATTTTTTTCTATTTCCGCTGATTTCTGAAAACGTTTGCAGATAAGAAATACATATCATACCTGGTGAAAAAAGTCAATAAAAAGCTGAAAAAGCCCGTGAATACTGATTATATAGTGCTGCTCACCCTGCAAGAAATTGCAGAAGTATCAGAAAACATTGACGGAAACAGGAGGAAAATGCTATAAAATAACCAGAAATAATGCAAACGATTGCAAGCAGCTGCCCCAAACAATCCCAAATTACCCGCTGCCGTCGGCCGGGAACCGGCAGCAGCGGACATGGACAAGGAGAAGGTATTATGTACATTGAACATTTGGGCTTTGACCCGGAGACGGTTCCCAAATTGACTTTTCTGCAGATGCTGAAGCGGATCGGTCCCGGCATCGTGCTGACCGGGGTGGTCATAGGCCCGGGAGCCATTACCACCGCCTCCATGCTGGGGGCCAACTATGGCTATGACATGCTGTGGCTGTTCATCCCCATTTTCATCATGGGCATCACCTTCATGCTGACCTGCTACCGGATCACCATGCTCACCGGACTGCCCATCATCCACGCCATCCGGCATTTTTACGGAAAAGCCGCAGCTGCTTTTGTAGGCTGCTGTCTGTTCCTGGCCTGCCTGTTTTTCACTTTTGGGAACATTTCCGGCAGCGGCGCCGGCATGAACCTGCTTTTCGGCATCAACTGGAAGATCGGATCCCTGATCATGATTGCCATCCTGCTGGCCATGTATTTTGCCAAGAATACCTATTCCAAAGTGGAAAAGGGAATCCTGCTGTGCATCCTGGCCATGATCGCCGCCTTCTACGCCACCCTGTATGTAGCCGGGGGACCGGAATGGGGCGGGTTCTTCCGGGGTGTTACCCACTGGGGCTTCCCCAACGGCAGCATCCGCCACTCCCTGGCGTTTATCAGCACCCATGCGGCCATTACCGCCGGGGTCTACGGCACCTACCTGGGAGCGGAAAAGAAATGGAACAAAAAGGACATGTTCAACGGCACTATGCTGGCGGACGCCATTGCCCATGTGGTGACGGTGATCCTGATTTCCGGGGCTGTGGTGCTGGTAGGGGCCATCGTCCTCCATCCTCAGGGACTGCGGATCAAATCCCCTGTCCAGCTGGCGGATATGCTCCGGCCCTTCCTGGGCAGCTATGCCAACCTGGTCATGGGACTGGCTCTGTTGGGAGCCGCTTTCTCCAGCCTGCTGGGGAATACCCAGCGGGGCGTGGTGCTGCTGAACGCAGGGCTGGACAAGGATGTGAGCCTGGAAAGCAGACTGGTCCGGTGGAGCTGTACCGCCTGCATCGTGTTCGGGACGGTGATCTGCTTCCTGTACAACGGGTCTCCCACCCAGCTGATCTTCATTGCCAACCTGGCCACGGCCATCGGTACCCCCACCGCCGGGTTCTTCGTTACCCGGATGATCTGGCGGAAAGACGTGAACGAAGGGCTGAAACCGCCCCGGCTCCTCCAGATTTCCATGACCATCTGCTACCTGTTCGCCCTGGGCATGACCATCTACGCACTGGTGGCGAAGTTGTAAAGAGGTGGGGTGAAAATCACCCCACACCCCCCGTTTTTGTTGCCAACTTCCTTTTCATCCGGTAATATAATATAGAAAACAACTGGGAAAAGGAGCGATCGTATGGGAAAATACAACTTTGACCGGATCATCGACCGGAAGGGCACCAGCTGCCTGAAATATGATTTTGGGATGAAACGGAAGGGGCGGACGGATCTTTTGCCCATGTGGGTGGCAGATATGGATTTCGCCCTGCCGGAAGAGATCCTGGAAGACTTCCACAAACGGATCGACCACGGGATCTTCGGTTACACGGATCCGGACGCCGAATATTTCACCGCCCTGGACCGGTGGTTCTCCCTTCACCACGGATACCACATCCAGCCGGAATGGGTGACCCTGGGCTGCGGAGTGGTCTTTGGCCTGGCCACCGGGGTCAAGGCCTTTACCGAACCGGGGGATGCCGTGCTGATCCAGCAGCCGGTGTACTACCCCTTCCGGGAAGTGATTGAAGACAATGGACGGAAATTCATCAACAGTCAGCTCCATTACGAAAACGGAAAATATACCATTGACTTCGCTGATTTCGAGCAGAAAATCCTAGAGAACCAGGTAAAGGTATTCCTGCTGTGCAGTCCCCACAACCCGGCAGGACGGGTGTGGACCAAAGAAGAACTGACCCGGCTGGGAGATATCTGCCTGAAGCACGGGGTGATCATCCTGGACGACGAGATCCACTGCGACTTTGTCTATGCGCCCCACCATTTCACCAGCTTCCTGGCCCTGGATGAAAAGTACAGAGACAATCTGGTTGTTTTCAACTCCCCCAGCAAAACCTTCAATGTGGCGGGACTCCAGCCCGGGAACATCATCATCCCCAATAAAGAACTCCGCCGGAGATACCGGAAGGCCAACGCCGCCGCCGGCTACAGCCAGGGCAGCATCATGGGCCAGGTGGCAGTGAAGAGCTGCTATACCAAAGGGGATGCATGGGTGAAGGAACTGGTGGAATACATTGCCGGGAACATTGCCTGGGTACGGGATTTTGTGAAGGAAAACCTTCCCAAAGCCACCTTTGTGGAACCGGAAGGCACCTATCTGGTGTGGATCGACTTTTCCGGCTACGGGCTCTCCGATGAGGAACTGGAGCACCTGGTGGTGGATGAAGCCAAACTGTGGCTGGATTCCGGGAAGATCTTCGGACCGGCTACCTCCCAGTTCGAACGGTTCAACATGGCTTGTCCCCGTGCCACCGTGGAAAAGGCCTTCCACCAGCTGAAAGACGCACTGGAGGAAAAGGGGCTTTAAAAAAGAAAATTCTCTGTCTTGTAAAATAATATACTCTAAAGTATTATACTCTAGAGTATATTATTTTTTTATAAACAGGATAAAAAACAGGGCAGAAAGGAGGAAGAAAACCTATTATGAACATGACAAAACTCACTCTGGCTCCCCAGCAGAAACAGCAGCTGAACCTGTATCTGGTCCAGCAGATGAAGCTGCTCCAGCTGGGAGCTCTGGAAATGGAACAGTACATCCAGGAGGCGGTGGAAGCCAATCCTCTGCTGGACTTTCCCGGGGAAGGGACGGCTCCGGACTGGCGGGAGACGGCGGGAGAACAGAGGCGGGACCGGACCGTCCGGGACCGGGAGGATGATTCCCTGCCGGACCCGGTAGCCAATGCAGGCCGGCAGGAAAAGACTCTCCAGCAGGTGGTGGAGGAACAGGTGGGGTGTCTGCGGCTTTCCGGAGCAGAACGGCACCTGGCCTTTTACATAGCCGGGACTCTGGACAGCCGGGGCTGGTGGACGGAAAGCGTCCCGGATACTGCCCGGGCCTTCGGGGTCACGGAAGAAAAGGTCCGGAAGGTGCTGGGGCTGATCCAGCAGCTGGAACCGGCTGGGGTGGGAGCCCGGGATCTGTCCCAGTGTCTGCTGCTCCAGCTGGAAAACCAGGGGAAAGAGGCGGACCTGGCCCGGAAAATCGTCCGGGAAGGACTGGATCTCCTGGGGCAGAACCAGATCCCGGCTCTGGCCCGGAAATTCCGTTGCACCCAGGAAGAAGTCCTCAAAGCCCGGGAACGGATCCGGGCTCTGGATCCCAAGCCCGGCAGCCGGTATGCTGCCAGTGGACCGGTGGTCTATCAGCGGGAAGACGTATGGGTGGAAGATACGGGAAAAGAGCTTCAGGTGACAGTCCATGATCCCTGGGGCCGGAAATTCATCCTGAACCAGGCGTACATGGACTGGGGCCGGAACCAGGGAACCCAGGTGAAATCCTATTTGAAGGAACAGCTGATAAAAGCCCGGCAGCTTCAGCAGCTGCTGAAGGAACGGCATCAGACCCTGCTCCTGGTGTTCCAGGCTCTGGTGACTCACCAGGAAGCCTTTTTCCGGCTGGGTCCCGGCCACCGGAAGCCTTTGAAGCTGGCGGATCTGGCGGAAGATACAGGACTGTCCCTGTCCACGGTGAGCCGGGCCCTCCAGCACAAGATCCTGGGGTGCCGGTGGGGCAGCTTCACCGCCGGCAGTTTCCTCCAGGGTCAGGCGGCCTCCCGGGAAGAGGGCCAGGTGACGGAAGAGAAGCTCCAGCAGCTGATCCGGGAACTGATCAACGGAGAAGACAAGCACCACCCCCTCAGCGACCAGGCTCTCTGCAGGGCCCTGGAACGACAGGGCATCCAGGTGGCCCGCCGGACTGTGAACAAATACCGGATAAAGATGGGAATCGGGGATAAAAGTGCCAGAAGGGAGTGGTGAGTGGCAGGGGCTGCTGTATGGGCAGCAGTCTTCCTTAAATTATCTCAAATTCCGTAAAATTATTTACAATTTACCCCTGAACAAAACATCTAAATGTGAACTGAATGTGAAGTACTATACATGAACAATACATGAGTTATAATAAAGACAGTTCGGAAATAGCCGAACAAAAAAGGAGGGGTTCTTATGGGAATGAATGGTAAAATGGAAACGATGGCTCGCACGGAAGCCGGCAGCGTAGAAGAGAAGATCCTGGAACTGTTCGCTCCCAGCCTGTCCGGAAGCGATGTCCCCAGCCTGAAAGACTGGGATCCCATGGGGTATTTCGATTTCGAGTAAACGGAACCGGTCCCTGGCATGATGGCAAGAAAGTAGGAGGGATGGATCATGGGAATGACAGCGAAAAGCGGTTACGAAATGACGAAAAAAGTGGAAGGGTTGCTGGATATCCTGACATTGGGTGTCCTGGCCACCAGTAAAGCGAAATCCAAAGTCACCGGGTATGAAGTAGAAATACCGGGGATGGTAAGACGGGAATTTCGGGTATAAAAAATAAGGTGTGCTGCAGAAAAAACTGCAGCACACCTTATTTTTTATACCGGCCATTGACAATTGACCATTGACCGCTGACAAAAAAAGGGGCCTGCGCCCCTTTTTTTATTTCGTCGCCTTATCCGCTGCCGCTTTCACCAGGGCCTGGAAAAATTTCAGGGACACTTTGGTGTCGCAGTAGTCTTTGGCGTCTTTTTTGTTGATCAGCACCTGTTTCAGGTCGTTTTCCGGATGGAACTGGAGAGCCACCGTAAAGGTGTTCTTGGGATATTCCACCCCTTCGATGATGGAAATGCCATTGTAGGTAGTTTCTGCCGTCTGGACCAGATCCGTTCCGGTGATGCTGCCGATAGCCTGATGGTGCCAGGAAGAAACGTTCTTCAGTTCATCAGCTCCCACGATTTCCCGGAGATGGGAATGGGCCGGCAGGATGTGCACATCATGACGGGCATAATCCCGGTTGGGGGTTCCCGGAGGCATCCGGTGGAAGTCGTCATGATAGGTCTTCCCCTGTTCCTTGTAGTAATCCGTCAGATCCTGGATCATTTTGGCTCCGGAGACAACCCCCAGCATCTGTTCGCTGCGGCATACATCCAAAGTAGGGATGTTGTTGGCCAGGCAGTAGGCCTGGAGGGTATAGTCGGAAATATCCCGGGTGGCGTTGATCCCTTCCCCGTGGTTCTTTTCCTTTTCCGCATCTTTGTACAGGGACGGGCTGATGTCCTCTCCGCCGGTACCGAAGACCCCGTCCACACCCTGCATCACCGTGGCGATGTTGGTTTTGGCAAAGTCTTTGGCTTTGATCTTGTTGGCGTATTTCTGCTTCAGCATGCCGGATTTTTCCAGGGCAGATTTGTCCACGGCACCGTCGCTGTCATATTTCACATCCGTGCTTTTGATCTGGCCCAGTTCCACCGGAACCCCGCCGGCCAGTTCGATGATCTTTTTGAAGGCCGCATAATCCTGTTTGTTGCTCTTCCAGGAAATCCCGATCACCGGTTTCCCTCCCACCATGGCATGGACATCATAGGCCATCCCCAGGGAGAAACTCAGGGATAGGGCAGTTACCGCAAGGACTTTTTCCAGTTTCTTCAGCTTCATGGACATGCACTTCCTTTTTTAGAATGGTTCCGGATTCATAATGAACAGAACAAGGTCAGTGTAGCTGATTATTCACAAAAAGTCAAAAAATATGTGAATGGTTCGTAAAGAAATGTTAAACTTGTTAGGAATGATACAGGAAAATAAGTATAAGCGTCTGCTTATACTGAACTATTTTTATAAGTAAAGATGTGCAGTTCGGAAATTAAAGCTGCTGCAGGGCTGCTGTCCCCCTTGCATTCCTTTCCTCTACCCGGTACAATACGGTCAAAAGAGACAAAAAGGAGCGAGACACCATGATCCTGTTTTATGGAAGTGAAATCTGTATCGACTGCCGGAATACCCTGGCCATCCTGAAGGCCCGGAATCTGGAGGACAAGTTCCGGTTCATCGACATGACGGCGAATACTGACAATATGAAAGACTTCCTTACCCTCCGGGACCGGGAAGCTGCCTTTGCCCCGGCCCGGGAAGGGGCAAACGGCCGTTCCTTCATTGGCATCCCCGCCTTTGTAAACGAAGAGGGAAAAGTCACCCTGGACCTGGACCAGGCCCTGGCCTGGCTGGGCCAGCCGGCGGTGAAGGAAGCGGAGATTGTGGAGAGGTAAGCCGGATAAAAATCCTGCTGGCAGGCTGAAAAGGAATTATCGTTGACTTGAAGGAGGTTGTATCATGCTGACTCTTGAATCCATCTTTCAGGCACAGAACCGGCTCCGGCCCTATGTGCTGCACACGCCGCTGCTCCGTCTTCCGTCTCTGGATGCTCTGTTGGGCTGTCAGGTCTATGTGAAGGCAGAATGCATGCAGCTGACCCATTCTTTCAAGATCCGGGGGGCTCTGAACCGGATCCTGCAGCTGACTCCGGAAGAACGGGCAAAAGGTGTGGTCACGGCTTCCAGCGGCAATCATGGCAGGGGCGTGGCCTATGGGGCAAAAATGCTGGGAATCCAGGCTACGGTGGTCATCCCGGAACATGCGCCGGCCATCAAGATCCAGGCCGTCCGTGACCTGGGGGCCAATGTGATCCTGTGTGAAAAGTCCCAGCGTTTTGCCATTGCGGAAAGGATGCGGGACGAACAGGGACTTTGCTATGTGCCACCGTTCAATGATTATGATGTCATGGCCGGTCAAGGGACCATTGCACTGGAAATCTTCGAAGATCTGCCGGATCCGGATGGAGTGGTTGTTCCTCTGGGCGGGGGCGGTCTTACCAGCGGGATTGCCACGGCTGTCAAAGGCATCCGTCCGGAAACCCGGGTCGTTGCCTGCGAACCGGACCGGATCCCCCGTTTCACCGTAAGCCTGAAAGAAGGGCGGCCCATAGAAGTTCCTCAGGCGGATACCATTGCCGACGGAGTGGCTACCCTGTGCCCGGGAGACAAAACCTTCCCCCTTGTCCGGGATAAAGTGGACCAGGTCATCGACGTGCCGGAAGATGCTCTGCTCCCAGCCATGAAGCTGCTCCTTACAGAAGGCAAGGTCCTGGCCGAACCCTCCTCCACCATTGGTCTGGCGGCCATCCAGAGCGGGAAACTGGCCTTCAAACCGGAAGACAAAGTGGTGTTTATCCTTTCCGGAGGAAATGTGGATTTTTCCCTGGTACAGGGATTGTAAATTCGATGCTGTTGGAAATCAATTTTTGCAAATTGATCTTGAAATGGAAAAAAACGGAGGCAGATGGGGAACAGCTGGTTTCCTTTGGCAACAGCACTGAACTGGTGATAAGGACGGTCCCAAAGTCCGCCCTGTGAGGGGCGTAAGCAGGCGCCCGACGCTTCAGCGGCGTTGGCGGTCGCTTATGCCGTAGCTGGGGACCGTGCGGAGCACGGTGGTGGGGGCATCGGCGATAGCCGATATTTTGCAGGACCGGCCGAAAACAAGGGCGTGTCCGGCAGAAGTAGAAATATGATGACCGCAGTATCCATTGCTGTCTCTCAGGTAGATAGTTCCGATACCACCGTCAAGGTATTCGGTCCTTTCAGGACCTCATGCCCCCACCACCGGGCAAGCCCGGTCCCCCGCCCCTGCAGGGCGGACTTGGCCTCCGGCCTTGCTGGTACTTTGTACGGGTATACATCGATTCTCCGGGAGCCGGGAGGGAATCCGTTGAAGTCCGTCCCCTGAAAGGGGCGGGGGACCATTGCGCTTGTGCAATGGTGGTGGGGTTCTCCTATTCGTCACATCCGTCGCGGGAGACACAGCCCTGCGGGCGGCATCGCAATGGGCCATCCAACTGCGCCGACATCTCTCTGCACTCTTCACTTTCGGACATGAATGAATAACTATACTGTGATGAAGGCTTTACCGAGAACTTGTTGACACATACCTGCAGCCCCCTTTTCCCTTGACAGAATCCCTGCCAGTTCGATAGACTATAAAAAATACCATTTTAAAGGAAACGAGGTTTTTCCTATGTCCATTCACGAATTGGAAGAAGCCAACCGGTGTCTCCAGTGCAAAAAGCCCCGGTGCCGGGAAGGCTGTCCCATCCATACCAATATTCCGGAAATGATCCGGCTGTTCAAGGAAAACGACCTGATGACGGCCGCCCAGATGCTGTTTGACAACAACCCTCTTTCCGTAGTCTGCAGTCTGGTGTGCAACCATGCAGCCCAGTGCGAAGGTCACTGCATCCGGGGCATCAAGGGAGCTCCCGTGCACATTTCCGCCATTGAAAACTACATCTCCGATTCCTGCTTCGACCGGCTGAAGATCGACCAGGCTCCCTCCAACGGGAAAAAAGTGGCCATCATCGGCGCCGGCCCTGCCGGGATCACCATTGCCATCATCCTGGCCAAACGGGGCTACCAGATCACCGTTTTCGATTCCCGGGACAAGATCGGGGGCATCATGCGGTACGGGATCCCGGAATTCCGGCTGCCCCGGTACATCCTGGACCGGTTCGAAGACCGGATGAAGAAAATGGGCATCAAGTTCCGGTTCAACTTCACCATCGGCGGCAACATCACCCTGAAGGACCTGTTTGCCGACGGGTACAAATCCGTGTTCATCGGCACCGGTGCCTGGCGGCCCAAACGGATGCTGATCCCCGGGGAAACCTTTGGGAATGTCCACTATGCCATCAGCTACCTGAACAACCCGGATGCAGTGGATCTGGGCCAGAGCGTGGCCATTTTCGGGTCCGGGAACTCCGCCATGGACGTGGCCCGTACCGCCGTCCGTCACGGCTGCAAAAGCGTCACTGTCTATGTGCGCCGGGACCATGTGTCCGCCTCCCAGGATGAATACGAATATTCCCTGCTGGACGGAGTGAAGTACGAATTCAACAAAACCGCCGTGGCCATCAAGGACGAAGGCCCAATGGTGGCGGATACCAAAGTGGAAGACGGCCATGTGATTGTGCTGGAAGACACCGCCCGTCTGGTGCCGGTGGACAGCGTGGTGATCGCCGTATCCCAGGTGCCCAAGCGCCGGCTGGTGGAACACAACGAAGGCCTGGAGCTCAACGACCGGGGGAACCTGAAGACCAGCGAAGACGGGGAAACCACCCTGCCCGGGGTCTTTGCCTCCGGAGATGTGGTCACCGGAGCCAAGACCGTGGTCCATGCGGTGGAGTATTCCAAGAAGATTGCCGACGAAATGGATCTTTACATGAAAAATTTGGATAAAAAGGGTTGACAAAATCCGGTACTTCACGCTATAATGATTAAGCTGTAACGCAATGATTCACTAGCTCAGTTGGTAGAGCACCTGACTTTTAATCAGGGTGTCCCGGGTTCGAGTCCCGGGTGGATCACCATTTGAAAGCCAAAGGCCTGTCCCGTTGGGACAGGTCTTTTTTTGTGTGCGGCGGGCGGACCGGGCGGCACAGCTGCGCCGGTCCAGGGCAAAATGTGGGCAGAGCCGCCTGCAGCTTGCCGGCCTGTTTGAACGTGTACGCCGGATCCGTAGGGGCGGCAGGCCCGGCCGCCCGCAGTCACTACGGACTTCTGTGCATTGGACAATCCATAAGACACAAAAACGCCATAAATAAATTTGATAAAATTGTGAATTGGAACATATAAAAATCAATTATTATGAACAAATAATGTCTTTATGCAATCTATTGTATACAATAGATTGAACGATTTCATGTTGAATCCGAGAAAACTGTATGTTATACTGAATCCATAGAATTCACGGAAATATGAAAATAAACAATAATTTTATCAAATATAAATTCTGCTGATAGCGGATTGCCTTTTTATGATTTACCCCCTTTTCTTTCTGAATTCAGCCCTTCACCGGGTTTGAAGAGCCTTTATTCCATCAATCTAAGGAGGGATTATTGTGAAAAAGTGGTTTGCAGTATTGATGGCAGGGATGCTGGCCGTAACAGCCGCAGGCTGCGGCGGCTCCGGGGACAAGAAATCTGCTGACGGAAAACTGGACCGGAGCAAACAGTTCATCACCGTGCTTACCGGTCCTACCAGCGGTATCTATTTCCCTATCGGAGGCGCTTTCTCCAAAGTCGTCGGGGAAATGGGCTACAAGACTTCTGCTACGGCTACCGGGGCTACGGTGGAAAACATCAACGGGATCCTTACCGGCAAGGGTGAAATGGCCATTGCCATGTCCGACTCGGTGATCCAGTGCCAGGACGCTTTCGGGGCCTTTGAAGGCAAGAAAAAGGAGCCGGACCTGCGGGTGATGATGGGTCTGTGGCCCAACGTGGTCCAGATCGTTACTACGGAAGATTCCGGCATCAAGACCTTCCAGGACATCAAAGGCAAGAGAGTGGGGGTCGGGGCTCCCAACTCCGGGGTGGAACTGAATGCCCGGATGATCTTTGAAGCCAATGGCATGAGCTACAAGGACGCCAAGGTGGACTACCTGTCTTACGGGGAAGCCATCGACCAGATCAAGAACGGCCAGTGCGACGTGGCCTTCGTGACTTCCGGCCTGGGAAATGCCACCATCAAGGAACTGGGCACCATGAAGAAAATCCGGTTCATTCCCATCGACGGGGAAGCCATCAAGAACCTGACCGCCAAGTATCCCTTCTACATGCCCTTCAAGATTCCCAAGGAATCCTATGACACGGACGCGGATACGCCTACCGCTGCCGTTATGAACGTGATGCTGGTGGACAAGAAGCTGCCTGATGATGTGGTGTATGACCTGCTTACCGGGATCTATTCCCAGAAGGGGCTGGAAACCATCGGAGCTTCCCATGCTACGGCCAAACGGGAAATCACCCTGGATACCGGTCTGAGAGGCATCAAAGGGACCTCTCTGAAGCTGCATCCCGGGGCGGAAAAATTCTGGAAAGAAAAAGGGAAGCTCTAAGGCTGTCCCGTGAAGGGTAAAACAAGGATCCTGGCCTGTCTGGCCCTGCCCTTTGCCATCGGACTGCTGTTCTGGTGGCACTGGGCCGGCCGGACAGTCCTGCGGATCAGGGATTATCAGACAGGGAAAATTTATGTGGAATATCCCGCCGGGCCGGGGGACAGGCTGTTTTTCGGATGGATCCATTCTCTGGAGCACATCCACTGGCATGAATATTTCCATGTGGCGCCGGACAACAGCCTGGTGCTGGATACCATTTCCTTCCCGGCTTTCGGGGCGGGGATTCCGGAAAACAGGGGGAAGAAGACCTGGATCGATGAAAAAGGGAACATTTACATGGACCAGATCGACCAGGTGTTTCCCCGGATCGACTGGCTGAACTCCCATTACGCCACCCGGGAGATCCGGATCAACGACCAGCTGCTCACCAGCGGCCGGCTGTTGCCGGAACATACCCGGCTGACCCTGATCATAGAGAAAAGGGGGTATTTTGATGGACGACTTGAAGAAACGCTCTGCAGCTCCGGGCTCCGACGCTTTCTCCCAGGCTCCCGTCAATAAGGACGGGATCATCACGGGAGACATGACGGAAGAAATGGCGGCCAAGACCAATGCCATCATCGAAAAGGTGGACAAGGAAAGCGCCACCCGGAAATTCACCGGCAAAATCAAAAGTTTCTTTTACATTTTTGCCATCCTGGTTTCTCTCTACCATCTGTATACGGCTATTTTTGGACCTCCGGTGACCCTGGTCCACCGGTCTCTCCATGTGGCCATGATGTGTTCCATGTGCTTTTTGATGTATCCCATGAGGAAAAAATCCAGCCGGACTACCCCCAGCTGGTTCGACTGGTTCCTGGCGGCCATTTCCTTCGTGATTCCTTTCTACATCTGGCATGATTACCTGGGTGTGGTGGAACGGGCCGGACGGGCCAGCGATATGGATATGGTCATGGCTACCCTGCTGGTGGTGCTGGTGCTGGAAGCCACCCGGCGCTGCAGCGGCAAAGCCCTGCCCATCTTGAGCATCTGCTTCATCCTTTACGGGATGTATGGCCGGGAGTTTCCCGGGATGTTCATGCACCGGGGCTACGACTGGCTCAGTCTGTCCAACCATTTCTTCGCCAATACGGAAGGGATCTACGGCACTTCCGTCAACGTATCTTCCAGCTATATTTTCCTGTTTATATTGTTTGGCTGCGTCATGACCAAATCCGGCATGGGAAAGTTCTTCAATGACATTTCTCTGTCCATTGCCGGTCACACCAAAGGCGGTCCCGCCAAGGTGTCCGTGGTGGCAGCAGGGCTCCTGGGCTCCATCAACGGCTCTGCGGTGGCCAATGTGGTGACCACCGGGTCCTTTACCATTCCTTTGATGAAGAAGACCGGTTATTCGGCGGAATTTGCCGGCGCGGTGTCGGCGGCAGCTTCCGTAGGAGGCCAGCTGCTTCCGCCCATTATGGGGGCGGCAGCCTTCATCATGGCAGAAATCCTGGGGGTCAAGTATTCGGAAATCATCGTCTGGGCGGCCATTCCGGCGCTTCTGTACTACATGGGGATCCTGATCCAGGTCCAGCTCCGGGCGTCCAAAGACGGTCTGGTAGGGGTACCCAAAGAACAGCTGCCCCGTACCCGGGATGTGCTGAAGGCCCAGGGCCATCTGATCATTCCCATTGTGTTCCTGCTGTACATGCTGTTCATGTCCGGTTCCACGGTGGTTTATGCGGCGGTGCTCACCATCGGGGTGACCATCCTGGTGGCCGCTTTGAAAAAAGCCACCCGGATGAAACCCAAAGCCATTGTGGATGCCCTGGCGGAAGGAGCCAAGCAGACGGTCAGTGTGGCCATTGCCTGTGCCTGCGTGGGCATTGTGGTGGGGGTTTCCTCCAAAACCGGGTTCGGGCTCACCATGGCCAACACCATCATCAGTCTGGGGAATACCAGCATCATGTTCACCCTGGTGTTCACCATGATCACCTGCATGATCCTGGGGATGGGACTGCCTTCCATTCCTTCCTACATCATCACTTCCTCCATTGCGGCGCCGGCCCTGTTCAAATTGGGCATCCCCAATGCGGCGGCCCATATGTTCAGCTTCTACTTTGCCATGTTCGCCAACCTGACGCCTCCTGTGGCCCTGGCGGCCTTTGCCGCGGCAGGGGTGTCCGGCGGGGATCCCATGAAGACCGGCTGGACCTCGGTGAAGCTGGCAGTGGCCGGGTTCATCATTCCCTATATTTTCGTCTTGTCGCCTCAGCTGATGCTGATCAATACAACCTTAGGGGAAGGGTTGTTTACGGCGGCAACGGCGGCGCTGGGGGTGTTCCTCCTGGCGGTGGCCTGCGAAGGATATGTGTACGCACCGGTGAATGTGGTCATGCGGTTGGTGTCCCTGGTCGGGGCCCTGCTGCTGATGATCCCGGGAATCCAGACCGATATTATCGGAGCCGTGATCCTCATCGGCGTGATTTTCTTCCAGAAAAAGAAAGCGGCTTCTTTGCAGGCGGCATAAAGAATGGCCTCCACCGGCCGTTGACTTCTGATCGATGATAGAGGGGACTGTTGCATGCGCAACAGCCCCTCTTCTTCATTTGACAAACCTCCAGGGCTATGGAATAATGCAGATATCATAGGAAAAGCGAGGGGATATCATGGCGAAAAAAGAGGAATGGCGTCTGGAACGGGATTCTATGGGTGAAATCAAAGTCCCGGCGGACAAATACTGGGGTGCCCAGTCGGAACGGAGCTTTGAAAACTTCAAGATCGGTACGGAAAAAATGCCCCTGGAAGTGATCCGGGCCTTTGCCTATCTGAAGAAAAGCGCGGCCCAGGCCAATGGGGCTCTGGACAAACTGGACAAGAAACGCTGCCAGACCATCGGGAAGGTCTGCGATGAGATCCTCAAGGGCAAACTGGACGAAAACTTCCCGCTGGCGGTATGGCAGACCGGCAGCGGCACCCAGAGCAACATGAACGTCAACGAAGTGATCGCCCACCGGGGCAATGAACTGGCCGGGGAAGCCCTGCTCCATCCCAACGACCATGTGAACATGTCCCAGAGCTCCAACGACACCTTCCCCACCGCCATGCACATTGCTGCCGTCTGGGAACTGGAAAAACACCTGCTGCCGGCCCTGGATGAGCTGGTGGCTGCTTTCAAAAAGCTGGAAAAAGAAAACAAAGGCATTGTGACCACCGGCCGGACCCATCTCCAGGATGCAGTGCCTGTGGCTTTCTCCCAAGAAATCTCCGGCTGGCGGACCATGCTGGAACGGAACCGGCAGGAAATCAAAGCCGCGGAAAAAGGGCTGCTGGAACTGGCCCTGGGGGGCACGGCCGTAGGTACCGGCCTCAATGCCCCCAAAGGCTTTGACAAAAAGGTGGCGGGCTTCATTGCCAAGAACACCGGGTTCCCCTTTGTGACAGCCCCCAACAAATTCCATGCTCTCACCAGCCTGGATGATATGGTCTTTGCCCATGGGGCCCTGAAGGCCCTGGCCGCCAACCTGATGAAAATGGCCAACGATGTGCGCTGGCTGGCTTCCGGCCCCCGGGACGGACTGGGAGAGATCACCATCCCCGCCAACGAACCGGGTTCTTCCATTATGCCCGGGAAGGTGAACCCCACCCAGTGTGAAGCGGTGACCATGGTGGCGGTGCAGGTGATGGGCAACGATGCGGCCATCGGCTTTGCCGCTTCCCAGGGGAACTTCCAGCTGAACGTGTTCCTGCCGGTGACCATCTACAACTTCCTTCAGTCCGTACGGCTCCTGGGAGATGTAATGGAATCCTTCCGGAAGAACTGTGTGGTGGGCATTAAGGCCAACAAGGAAAAAATGGCCCACAACCTGCACAATTCCCTGATGCTGGTAACGGCCCTGAGCCCCTATATCGGCTACGACAAATGTGCCCAGGTGGCCAAACTGGCCTTCAAGGACGACATTTCCCTAAAAGAAGCCGTCCTGAAGCTGGGCTTCATGGAAGAAAAAGAATTCGACAAAGTGTTCCATCCGGAGAAGATGGTATAAAAAAGGAGCTGTTGCACATGCAACAGCTCCTTTTTTTTTATTCCCCCAACATCTCCAGAATCTTCGCTCCGGCGGTGCAGGCGGGGCAGAAGCAGTACTTGCCTCCTTCTGCCTTTACTTTCTGGCCCTGGGCCAGCAGCTGGGCAGCGGTTTCGGCTCCGAAGGCCTTTTTGGCCTCGTCAGAAGCGAAGAAGGGCAGCACCTGGTCAATGGTGTTTACATCTTCCTTCAGGGCAGCCCGGAGCAGGGCCGTCAGGTTGGCCTGGGCGGCGGTGCCCTCAGCGGCCAGCCATTGTTCCGCCAGATCTTTCAGACCGCTGTACACGCTGGGGGCTGCGGCCAGATTCTTTACTTCAGCAACCAGTTCTTCATGATTTGCCATGGGAATCATCCTTCCTGTAATAAGATTAATTACATCATACCCTCTTTTCTCCAAAACTGCAAGCGTCTCTTTTCCATCGATATTGTGATAAAAATGAAAAGTTCGTGAAATATACACTTGTAAAAAAGAAGGCTTTGGGAACACAAGGCGTTTTCCGGGACGGGAGAAAGTTTCCTCTGGTATAGTGAAGACGTGGAAAACTACCACAGATCCTGGAACGAAGAGAAGCGCAGGATTGCCGGCACCTGTAGAGGAAACAAGGCCACTCGCACAGAACCCGGGAAGCAGGCGAACCCCTTCCGGACAGGAAATTACCAGAAGGAGGATTTTTATCATGAAAAAAAACTTAGTGTGTGCTCTGGCTATGGCTATGGGCATCAGCGCCACGGCATTTGCCGCCAACCCGTTCTCTGATCTGCCTGCAGGCCACTGGGCTTATGGAGCTGTAGCAAAACTGGCTGCTGCCGGTGTGGTGGACGGATATCCTGATGGCACCTTCAAAGGTGACAAAACCATGACCCGGTATGAAATGGCACAGATTGTAGCCAAAGCTCTGGCCAAAGGAGCCATCGGTGCCGATGACAAGCTGGTCAGCGAATTCGCTGATGAACTGGACAACCTGGGTGTCCGGGTGGCCAAACTGGAAAAGAACGCCGACAATGTGAAGATCACCGGGAACGTCCGGCTGAGCTATGATCACAGCTCCGGCGGTGCCGTAAACAAATGGCAGGCTGCCAAAGCCGGCCGTGACAACGACGACGCCCGGCTCCGTACCCGTCTGTTCCTCACCGGCGAAGTCAACGACAACTGGCATTACGTATCCATGCTGGAAAACAACCAGCACTTCATCGGCCAGAACGAATCCGGTGACGATGACACGGAATTCCAGAGAGCTTACCTGACCGGGAACATCGGGGTGGTAAACCTGACCGGCGGCCGGTTCCAGGACTTCATCGCTGACGGGAACATCTACGATAGCCGTGTGGATGCCATCAAAGCCGATGTGAAGATTGGCCAGGCCTACATCACCGGGGTCTGGGGCAAAATGGCCAACAAGAGCGAATACAGCTGGAGCGATTCCAACAACGATTCCGTGGCCGACAAATACTGGAGGGCGGAAGTAGGCGGCCGTTGGGGCAACCTGAACATGGCAGCCAACTACGTCCGGGCAGACGATGTAACCGCCATGGGCATGGGCAAAGATGATGACTCCATCTGGACGGTCGGTGCCGACTACACCGCAGGCAAGTTCAACTTCGGGGCCATGTACCTGAACGGGGACAATGATCACCTGGATGACATGGGTAAAGATGACGACGGGGTCGTTGCCTGGCTGCAATACGGCGGCGCCACCGCTTCCAAACCCGGCAGCTGGGGCCTGTTCACCAAATACTATGATCAGGCGGCCACCACTACCATTGCTCATACCATGAACGGCCGGTATGATGTGTTCCCGGAAGAAGGGTTCAAGGGCTGGCACTTCGGCGGCAACGTAACCTTGGCCAAGAACATGGTGGCCCAGGTGGAATACTTCGACCTGAAAGGCAAGGACAGCGACGAACATGCACGGACCCTGTGGTCTCAGATGGTCGTAACCTTCTAATCAGCAACCAACACGAGAGGACTGCATACTGGCGGCAGTCCTCTTGTTTTTTTAGCCGGAAGGGATTTGGTATAATGGAAACAGAAGCTGCGGCAAAGGAGGATGTTCTGATGGGAAGACGGAAAAAGGAAGAAAAACTGCTGGAAGAAAAGGATGAGGCCCTGCACCGGAAGATCCGCCACCGGGCCAAGGAGATGTTCCTGGAACTGGGATATGTGCGGACCACCCTGCCCAAACTGGCGGAATCCCTGGGGATTCCCCAGCGGCAGATCAGTCTCTGGTACCGGACCAAGGAAGAACTGTTGGATGACCTGGCTGCCCAGCTGATGGAACGGACCCGGGATTATATCTGCCACACCTTCCTGCCAGATGAGGCTTTCCCCGAATCCTGGACCCGGGAGGAAATGGCCCTGTACCGGTATGTGATGCTGCTGGGGATGGAAATGGAGGTACTGGACACCAACACCATGCTGTGGAGTTTCTGGAAGACTGCCTACTGTATCCCCCATCTGCTCGAACGAGTGGTGGCCCGCCATTACCGGTATGTGACCAGACTGTTTTCCGTCCGGATGTCCAGTCAGTTCAGCTACGAAAAGATGCTGCTGGTGTGTTCCGGACTGGGAGGCTATGTGATGGCCCACGGGTTCCGGAAGCCCTACCACTGGGACCGGATCCGCCGGACCTTCCTGACCCATTCCCTACGGATCTTCGGGATTTCTTCCGGGACCATCCAGAAAATGCTGGACCGGCTGGAGGAGCAGCGGCCCCTGCTGGAGGAAATCAGCGGGAAAATCCTGGGGAGCTTATAGGCATTCCGGCGGAAATCTTTTATAATAGGGAGAAGAAATACGGATGCCCGAGGGCCCTTTCCGGAAAAAGGGCCGGGCCGTGAAAGGAACGGATGGATATGAAACTTTTCCCAAAACTGACTTCTGCTGTGCTGGCCGGCCTGCTGGCCGCCGGCTTCTCCCTGCCGGTGCTGGCGGCCAACCGGAACTTCAGTGATGACATGAAATTCCAGGAACCGGCGAAAATCACCCAGGACCAGGGGGCTGCTTCCATAGAGCGGAAGCTGGATCACAAAAAGACCATTTATTACACTCACCCGGACTTCTACCATATGCATTCCAAAGGGTCCCTGGTGCTGCTGCCGGCTTTCAAGACCATCCAGCAGTCCAGTGAATGGTCCTGCGGACCGGCGGCAGCCCTGATGGTGCTCCGGTGGTATGACCGGCAGAAGGACTGGACGGAACAGAAGCTGGCGGATCTGCGCCATCCCCTGAAGGACGTGAATGTCCCTGGCTTCCCGGACGGATATCCGGGCACCACCCTGGAACAGATGAAGGACATGTTCCAGAAGGTGGGAGGGTTCGACTTGGTGACCACGGAAGACTATGCAAAGGCCGGGAAGACCTTCGGACCGGAAGACATCAAGGCCACCCTGAAGGCCGGAAAGCCTATCCTGGCAGGATGGATCGACTGGGGCGGCCACTGGCAGGTAATCATCGGCTATGATGACATGGGCACCGCCGACACCCAGGACGATGTGCTGATCGTGGCGGATCCCTACGACACCACGGACCATAACCAGGACGGCTACGGCATCTACCCGGCCGCCCGGTTCTTCTCCACCTTCGACATGTACGGCCAGTTCCCGGAAAAAGAGGGAGGGAACCACAATCTGTTCCTGATCGCCTCTCCGGCCCGGGTGAAGCTGTGATTTTTTAGAGGGGCTGCTGCACATGCAACAGCCCCATTCCTCTCCTCTAAAAAGTCAAAAAAACTTTGACTTTTTAGCACTCAACGCTTGACAGTGCTAACAACCTGTGCTATTATAATACCAGAACGAAGGAAAGACCACAGAGAAGGGTTCCCAAGAGAACCTGGAACGTAGGACGGGCCCCTGAGGGGCCGCAGGAATCCAGCCTTTCGGTAGTTCCAAAAGCTGACCTTCAAGGCCAAGATTGAATGGAGGAATGGCTTATGTTACTGCCTAGCGTTTTCAATGACAATGTGTTCGATGATCTCATGAATGACTTTGATGATGTGTTTACGGCCAGAAATCCTCTGTACGGGAAACACTCCAGAAATATGATGAAGACCGATGTGCGGGATGTGGGCGACCACTATGAACTGGACATTGACCTGCCGGGGTTCAAGAAGGATGAAATCCATGCACAGCTGGAAAACGGATATCTGACCATCAGTGCCAGCAAGGGTGTGGACAAGGATGAAAAAGACAAGAAAGGCCAGTATATCCGCCGTGAACGGACCTTTGGCCAGTGCGCCCGGAGCTTCTATGTAGGCGAAGGGGTCACCGAGGCTGATGTGAAGGCCAAGTACGAAAACGGTATCCTGGAACTGAGCATCCCCAAAAAGGAACCCCAGAAGGTGGACAACAAGAAATATATCGCCATCGAAGGATAACGAGGGCGGGAGACTCCGTGGAAAGTCGGAGCTCCATAGAGAAAAAGGACTGCTGCTTGAGCGGCAGTCCTTTTTTTGTGCAACAAATGTATGACTGTATAGTCGGAAACAGACTGTTTAGTCATGGCTCAAGTGCAAGAAGTTACAGGATTTTCGAGGGATACTTGTGGCAGAAAAATGAAAACAATGAATTTTTTCGCTATTGATTGATGAAGTTTTTGCCCCGTGATACACTAAAATCATACCGCAAAATATTGCAGGAAGAATGGAGTCACAGGATTTATGGGCAGAAATCGAAAACAACCGTTGGCAGACGTTACTCCACAGGACCTGACCGGCCGGGAACGGGTCCTGAAAAGTGCAGCCAGACTGCTGCTGGATGTAGGCTACCAGCGGATGACTCTCAGCCGGATCAGTGAGGAATCTGGAGTGGGAGGGCTGGAGATCCGCCGCTGGTACAAAACCAAGGACGAAATCCTGGCGGCTCTTTCGGAGCAGCTGAAACGGCTGATCCTGACCCAGGCCCTGGAGATTTTCGGGGTGCCGGAGAAAAGATCGAACTACTCCTGGTGGAACTGGAAACCCAAAAAGAGAAAATGCTGGAAATCGGGCAGCAGCTGTTTGAAGAGCTGTGAGACCGTTGAAGGGGTTGTTGCTTAGGCAACAGCCCCTTTTTCCTTGACATCCTCCCCCCGTCCCCATAAACTATATTCTATACTGTATTGTAGCAAAGGAGCATCGCAGCATGGAAAAACCGATTCCGGAACTGATTACGGTGGAAGCAGCCCGTGATACCCATCGCTGGGTGGCCATGACGGCCCTGCTGCTGGCCATTGGGGTCATCCTCCATACCATCAGCCCCAACGTGGGCGGGGTCACCCCCAACTGGACCATCGCCATGTATTCCATTACCATCTGTCTGACGAAGCCAGGGCCCACCCGGGCTTTGGGCATCGGCTTTGTGGCCGGGCTCACCCTGATCCCTTCGTCCAAATCCGCCTTCCCGCTGGGGAACATTGCCAGTGAACTGTGCGGGGCCCTTACCGCCTGTATCCTGGTGAAGGCCTTCGCCCTGGCCCACTTGGAACAGCTGAAGGTGAAGCCTTTTATTGTAGGGTTCCTGGCCACTTCCGTCAGC
This sequence comes from Acidaminococcus sp. HCP3S3_G9_1, assembly GCF_052122455.1. Lineage (NCBI taxonomy): Bacteria > Bacillati > Bacillota > Negativicutes > Acidaminococcales > Acidaminococcaceae > Acidaminococcus > Acidaminococcus sp. HCP3S3_G9_1. Next base: position 78,101 of record NZ_JBQKCH010000011.1, read on the forward strand.
GGCAGTGTGTTCACCTACATCTTGAAACTGGTGCTGGGGCTGCCCCTTGCCGTGTGGACTCATGCCATGCTGCCGGTGGTGCTCACCGTAGGGGTCCTGAACGGTGTGGTCACCCAGGTGCTCTACGGCCCGGTACGGAAGATTTTCTTTGCTACGGAGGGGAAACACCATGTGTGAAACAGCCATCCGGATTTCTGATTTTTATTTTGCCTATCTGAACAGTGACCTGGTGCTGAAAGACATCAACCTGGACATCCAGAAAGGCAGCTTCACCGCCATTGCCGGGCCCAGCGGCGCCGGCAAGACCACCCTGTGCAAGGCCATGACCGGCATCGTCCCCCATTATTACGGGGGCCGGTACCACGGCAGGGTGGAAGTGCTGGGAGAAGACCTGAAGGGCCGGAAGATCTCCGAAATCGCCATGCGGGTGGGGATCATGATGGACGACTACGAAAGCCAGATGGTGTCCCTGACTGCCGGGGAAGAAATCGCCTTCGGCCTGCTGAACCACGGGTTCTCCCCGGAAGAGGTGGATGCCCGGGTGAGCCAGGCCCTGGAGGATGTAGGGCTTCCCGGCCGGGAAAACTACCAGCTGGACGAACTGTCCGGAGGCCAGCGGCAGCGGCTGCTCCTGGCATCCGTGCTGGCCTGCCGTCCGGAAGTGCTGATCCTGGATGAACCGGTGTCCGCCCTGGATCCTGACGGGGCCCGGTCCCTGTATGCCCTGCTGTACAAGATTTACCGGCAGCATCAGATGACCGTAGTGGTGGTGGAACATGACCTGAACTACCTGCTGCCCTATATGACGGACCTGGTGCTCATCAGCCAGGGAGAGGCCCGGGTCCAGGGACCCTTTGCCGAAGCCGCCCGGAACGCCTTCGCCCAGGAGGACCTGCGGGAGAACCTGCCGGAACTGTGGCAGGTGAAACTGGGCCTGGAAGAAAAGTACCAGGTGAAGCTGGGAGACTGGAGAACGGAAGAAGAAGCAGAAAAGGAACTGCTCCAGAAATTTCAGGGAGGCGCCAAGGAATGATTGAAGCAAAAGCAGTGAACTTTGCCTACCGGAGAGGCATCCCTGTGCTCCAGGACATCAGCTGCCAAGTGGAAGACGGGGAAGCGGTGGCTCTCCTGGGCCACAACGGCAGCGGCAAGACCACCCTCAGCCGGCTGTTCATGGCCCTGAACCATCCCCGGAGCGGCCAGGTGCTGGTGGACGGAGTGGATATTGCCGGCTACGAACCGGCGGACCTGGCGGACAAGGTGGGGTATGTGTTCCAGAATCCAGACCTCCAGCTGCTGGGGGATACGGTATATGATGAAGTGGCCTACGGCCTCCAGAACCGGAAAATGCCCAAAGAGGCCCTGGACCGGCAGGTCCGGGATGCGGTGGAAGCCATGGGGCTGACCCCCTGCCTGGACCAGTATCCCCGGGGGCTTTCCTTCGGCCAGAAACGGCGGCTGGGGGTGGCAGTGGCGCTGGCTCTCCAGCCCCGGACTTTGATCTTGGACGAAATCACCAACGGTCAGGACGAACAGGAAAAACAGCATATGATGGACTACCTGGCCAAACTCCAGAAAGAAAAACACATGACCCTGATCCTGATCACCCATGATATGGAAATCGCCCGGAAATTCACCACCCATGCCCTGGTGCTCCACGACGGCCAGCTGGTGTATGACGGGAAGACCGGCAATCTGTTCGACGGAAAGCGGCCCATTGAGGAATGGGGTCTGAAGCAGCCGGTGCTGTCCCGGCTGGGAGCCCTGTTCGGGGTCCAGGCGGACAGTCCGGAAGATCTGTGCAGCAAGATCCAGCCGAAAGAAGGTGCCAAAGCATGAAGATCACAGCCTTTACCAAACTGATCCTGGTGCTGGCGGTCACCGCCTGGGTGTTCCTGCTGCCGGTGCCGGCGGTGGCCACCCTGCTGGTGCTGGAACTGGTGATCCTGCTGTATATCAAACGGGACCGGATGACCATGGCGGCCATCGGCACCCTTACCGTGTTCACCGGCATGATGGTGCTGCTCCAGCTGCTGTTCGGTTCTCCCTTGTATGTGGCCCTCACCGGGGGCCTGCGGATGTTCGTCATGACCACCGCCTTTCTGTGCCTTCTGGCCTCCACCCGGATCCAGGACATTGCCCAGGCTCTGGTGGAAAAATTCCATATGCCCTATGAATACGCCTTTATGCTCACTACGGCTCTCCGGTTCGTGCCGGACTTCCTGTCCGATTCCGCCATTACCCTGGACGCCCAGTCCTGCCGGGGCTATTCCAACCGGGGGAACGCCTTCAAACGGCTTTACGCCTATCTGGCGGTGGTAAAACCCCTGGTCATGCGGGCGGTAGCCAAATCCGACACCCTGGCCCTGTCCATGGAACTGAAAGGGTTCGGTCCCAACACCTATAAAAACCGCCGTCCCATGAAGCTGCATCTGGGGGATTATGCTACCTTGCTGGTAGTGGTCATTCTCAGTACATATCCGATCTGGATAAAACATATTTAAGGACCGGCGGAGCCGGTTTCCTTCGGTGACTGGTCTCCAGCTGAATGAGAAATTTGCAGGCAAATTTTTTTGAAGGGAAACGCAGCTGGCGCTGCTAACCCACCACCAGCCTGACGGCTGGTCTCCCGCCCTTGAAAAGGGCGGATAATAAGTACGTGGGCTCATGCCCTTGTACTGAAAAAACAATGGCCGCCAGCCTAAGCGTATATCCGCCCTTTTCAAGCCCATACACTGGCTGCCACCATGATACCTACGGTCAGCGCCAGCCAGAGCGTATATCCGCCCTTTTCAAGGGCGGGGGACCGTTGCGCTTGCGCAATGGTGGTGGGTTAGCAGCCTTTGGCTGCGTTTTCTTTCCCGGAAACCCGTTGCCGCGGGTTTCTTCCTTCGGCCATTGACTATTGACCATTGACGGGAGCTGCTGCTTGTGCAGCAGCTCCCTTTCTGTGAAAGGACAAACCAATGAAACCAACTGACATCGCCCCTCTCATTGCCCGGGAACTGTCCGTCCAGCCCTGGCAGGTGGAAAAAACCGTGGAACTGCTGGACGGAGGGAACACCGTTCCCTTTATTGCCCGGTACCGGAAGGAGGCCACCGGATCCCTTCTGGACGAACAGATCCGGACCATCGAAGAACGGCTGGGGACCCTCCGGAACCTGGTGAAGCGCCAGGAGGAGATCCTGGCCAAAATCGACGAACAGGGGAAACTGACCCCGGAACTGCGTACCGCCATTGAAAAGGCCCAGAAACTCACAGAACTGGAAGATTATTACCTGCCTTACAAGCAAAAACGGCGGACCCGTGCTCAACAGGCTCGGGAAAAAGGCTTGGAACCCTTGGCCACAGCCTTCCTTCTCCAGCGGGACCAGAAAGGGGATGCCCTTTCCGCCGCCCGGGCCTATGTGGACCCGGATAAAGGGGTGGAAACCCCGGAAGACGCCCTGGCCGGAGCCCGGGACATTGTGGCGGAACTGGCGGCGGAAGACCCCACCCTCCGGCAGATCCTCCGGGACCAGCTGTGGAACCACGGGATGATCCGGACGGAACTGGTGGAAGATGCTGAGGGAGCCCAGACCTTTCTCATGTACAAGGACTATCAGGAACCGGTCCGGACCCTGCCCTCCCACCGGGTGCTGGCCATCAACCGGGGAGAAAAGAAAGGCTGCCTGAAGGTCCATCTGGTGTGGGAGGAACAGAACGCCCTGCGGAAAATGGAATGGCGGGTCCTCCGCCGTCCCTGCATCTACCGGGACCAGCTGAAGGAAGCCCTGGCAGACAGCTGGAAGCGGCTGCTGTTCCCGGCTTTGGAACGGGAAATCCGGAACCGGCTTACGGAACAGGCGGAAGCCCAGGCCATCAGGATCTTTGGGGCCAACCTGGGCCAGCTGCTGCTCCAGGCACCTCTGGGAGGCCATACGGTCATGGGCCTGGATCCGGGCTATCGGACCGGCTGCAAAGTGGCGGTGGTGGATCCCACCGGCCAGGTGGTGGACCATGGGGTGATCCAGGTGACCCAGAACGAAGCCCGGAAGAAGGAAGCGGAAGCCCTGCTCCTTTCCATGATCCGGAAGCACCATGTGACCCTCCTGTCCATTGGCAACGGCACCGCCTCCTATGAAACAGAACAGTTTGCCGCCAGCCTGATCCAGGCCCACCATCTGGACGTCCATTATCTCATTACCAATGAAGCGGGAGCTTCTGTCTATTCCGCTTCCAAACTGGCCCAGGAAGAGCTGCCGGAATACGATGTGACCATCCGGGGCGCCGTATCCCTGGCCCGGCGGGTCCAGGACCCTCTGGCGGAACTGGTGAAGATCGATCCCCAGGCCATAGGGGTGGGCCAGTACCAGCATGATGTGGACCAGAAGGCGCTCACCGGTACCCTGGACGGGGTGGTGGAACGGGTGGTGAACCATGTGGGAGTGGACCTGAACACTGCGTCCCCCGCCCTGCTCCGCCATGTGGCCGGGATCACCGCCGCCACCGCCGGGAACATAGTGGCCTGGCGGAACGCCAACGGCCGGTTCACCGGACGGCGGCAGCTGCTGAAGGTGCCCCGGCTGGGGCCTGCAGCCTTTACCCAGTGTGCCGGGTTCCTTCGGATCCACAACGGGAAATCTCCTCTGGACGATACCCCGGTCCATCCGGAATCCTATGATCTGGCCAAGAAAATCCTGGAAAAACTGGGCTTCGGCCTGGAAGACCTGAAGGACAGGGAAAAACTGGCCCGGCTGGCCACCCGGCGGAAACAGGTGGATGAAGCCCGGCTGGCCCGGGAACTGGAAGCCGGGGAACCCACGGTCCATGACATCCTGGATGCCCTGGTGGCTCCCGGCCGGGATCCCCGGGCGGACCTGCCCGCACCTCTTACCCGGCAGAACATCGTGAAGCTTTCCGACATCAAAGTGGGCACCATCCTCCGGGGCACCATCCGGAACGTCACCGACTTTGGCGCCTTCGTGGACATCGGCATAAAAACCGCCGGCCTGATCCACATTTCCCACCTGAGCCAGAAAAAGATCAAACACCCTCTGGATGTGGTCAGTGTAGGAGAAACGGTCCAGGTGAAGGTGATCAGCGTAGAGGAGGAGAGGGGGAGGATAGGGCTGGCCTTGGTAACGGCTGACGCATAACCCAGGCGCACGATATGGGCCCATCTGCTTTGTCAGGAGGGATTTGGAAGCCGGGCATATACCACTTGGTAACGGCTGACGCATAACCCAGGGGCGGAATATGCACCCATCTACTTTGTCAGCAGCGGATTTTGACTGGAGCATGTACGTCCTTGTACTATGCCTCAGCCAAAATCCGCTGCTTTCGCGTATCTGGGCACATCTTCCGCGCCTGGCGGGAAACCGAAGGTTATGCCACGAACCAAATCCCACGCTTTCGCGTATCTGACCCACTCTGACGCCCAGGGAAGAGGTCGGGGATGAGTACTATGCCTCAGCCAAAATCCGCTGCTTTCGCGCATCTGGGCACATCTTCCGCGCCTGGCCTCCCTCTTTTTTTATCCGCCCTTTTCAAGGGCGGGGGACCATCCGCAAGGATGGTGGTGGGTTAGCAGCCATAGGCTGCGTTTCTCTTTTTAGAAAACCGCGGTGCGGTTTTCCTCCTTTGGCTGGAGACCAGTGACTAGAGGCCAGAGACTGATGCGGCTGCCCAGGCAGCCGCATCCTATGCTATAATATCTCCAAAACACCCAAGGAGGAATTGCCCATGTCTCAACTGACCCAACAACTGCTTGACCGTTTTCTCCGGTATGTGAACATCCCTTCCCAGAGCCGGGCCGGAATTTCCTCCGTCCCCAGCACCCAGGACCAGTGGCATATGGCCCGGCAGCTGGAAGCGGAACTGGAAATCATGGATCTGGAGGACCTGCATCTCAGCGACCGGTGCGTCCTTACCGGATACCTGCCGGCCAACCTGCCGGAAGGCTTCACCGGTTCTGTGCCTAAAATCGGCTTCTGCTGCCATCTGGATACGGTGGATGTGAACCTGAGCCCGGAGGTCCATCCCCAGGTGGTCCGGAACTACCCTGGGGGAGACCTGGTCCTCAACGCTGAAAAAGGCATCCTCATGAAGGCCGCCGAACACCCGGAGCTGGCGGATTATGTGGGACAGGACATTGTGTTCACCGACGGCACCAGCGTCCTGGGGGCGGACAACAAGGCCGCGGTGGCCAATGTAATGACCATGCTCCAGTATTTTACGGACCATCCGGAAATCCACCACGGGGCCATTTACGTGGCCTTCGTCCCGGACGAGGAAGTGGGGCTGAAAGGGTCCAAAGCCCTGGACATCAGCCGGTTCCCGGTGGATTTTGCCTACACCATCGACTGCTGCGCCCTGGGAGAAGTGGTGTACGAAACCTTCAATGCCGGTTCCGCCCAGGTGGACATCCAGGGGGTCAGCGCCCATCCCATGAACGCCAAGGGGAACCTGGTGAATCCCACCCTGCTGGCGGTGGATTTCGCCAACTTCTTCGACCGGAAGGAAACTCCGGAATGCACCGAAGGGAAGGAAGGCTACATCTGGATCAAGAGCATCCAGTCCAACGCCACCCACGCCACGGTCCAGCTGGCCATCCGGGACCATGACAAAGCCCGTTACGAGGCCCGGAAACAGACCATCCTGGCCAATGTGGAACGGCTGAAGCAACAGGAACCCCGGGCCCAGGTCCGCTGCACCCTGGAAGACATCTACGGGAACATTGCTGACGCCATGACTCCGGACAACCGGCAGGCAGTGGACTTCCTCTACGAAGCCCTGGACGAACTGGCCATTACTCCCAAAACCATTGCCATGCGGGGGGGCACCGACGGCTCCTATTTGTCCACCCGGGGGATCTTCACCCCCAATTATTTCACCGGGGCCCTGAATTTCCACTCCCGGTACGAATTCCTGCCCCTGCCTTCTCTGGAAAAATCCTGCCAGGTGACCCTGAAACTGGTGGAAAAAGTCTTCCGGAAGGCTGCTGGAAAATAAAACGGAAAAAATCCGAAAAGTTCCTTGAAAAATGGACCCGTTTCCTGTAAAGTGTAAGGAGCTTCTATTGCCATTCTGTATTTGAGGGAAAGAAAGAGGAATCCTTATGCTTCAGCGCAAGATCGAAAAATTCCTGCAGACCTGGAAACAGGTTCCGCAGCACAATCCCCTGGTGGTCAAGGGATGCCGCCACTGTGGGAAAACCACTTCCATCCTGGATTTCGCCAAAAAGGAATACGACCATGTGGTGTATCTGAACTTCCAGGAAAAGCCCGACTATGCGGCTATTTTCCGGGACTCCATGGATGTGAACTACCTGGTGATGCTGATCACCGCCCTGGCCGGTCCCGAAGCGGTGTTTGAACCCTATAAAACCGTCCTGGTGCTGGACGAGATCCAGGAATGTCCCGAAGCCCGTACCGCCCTGAAGGCCTTTAAAATAGACGGCCGGTATGACGTGATCGCTGCCGGATCCCTGCTGGGGGTGAAAGGCTACGGCAAAGAGCCCGCTCCCATTGCGGTGGGCTGCGAAACCGTGGTGAACATGGTGCCCCTGGATTTTGAGGAATTCCTCTGGGCCAACGGGATCACCACTCCGGTGCTGGACATGCTCCACCAGAGCCTGGACAAGGAAACCCCCGTGCCGGAAGCCCTCCACCTGCGGCTCAACGAACTGCTCCGCCAGTATGCCCTGGTAGGCGGCTACCCTGCCGTAGTGGAAACCTATGTCCAGACCCATGACATGAATGCGGTGCTGGAACAGCAGCAGGCCATCCTCCGGGATTATGAGGAGAACCTGTTCGTGGACGTGAACAAACGGGCCCGGGCCAAGCTGAAGACCGTACTGGACGCGGTGCCCCTCCAGCTGAACAAGGAAAACAAAAAATACCAGTATGCCCAGCTGAAAAAAGGCTCCAAGGCCTCCCAGTTCGAAGGGGCTCTCTCCTGGCTGGAAGAGGCGGGCATCGTCAGCCGGTGCTACAACCTGACGGAACCGGGGCTGCCCCTGGAACGCCATGCCATCGATTCCATTTTCAAGGTCTATATGAAGGACGTGGGCCTCTATGCCGCCATGCTCACCGGGGATGACCGGCTGAAGCTCCTCCAGGGAGATCTTTCCGGCTGCCAGGGCGCTGTCTACGAAAGCCTGGCTGCCGATCTCCTCAGCAAGGGCGGCCGGAAACTCTACTACTACCACAAGAACTCCGGCCTGGAAGTGGATTTCGTCATCCGCTGCCAGGGCAAGAGCACCCTGGTGAAGGCCACTCCCTCCACCGGCAACACCAAAAGCCTCAAGACCCTCCTCCAGCAGCCGGAAAAATACCAGGTGGAACAGGCCATCCAGTTGACCACCGACAACGTGTCCCGGAAAGGGCAGGTGGTGGAGATGCCGATGTATATGGGATTTTTGCTGGGCTGAGCTAACGCATAACCCAGGCGCACGATATGGGCCCATCTGCTTTGTCAGCGGGGATTTTCGAAAGCGGCATGTACCCTTTAGTACTATGCCGCCCTCGAAAATCTCCGCTTTCGCGCATCTGGACCCATCTCGTGCGCCTGGAAGAAGTCGGGGCATATGCCACGAATCAAATCCCGCGCTTTCGCGCATCTGACCCACTCTGACGCCCAGGGCGGGAATCGGAGGCGAGTACTGTGCCGCCCTCGAAAATCCCCGCTTTCGCGCATCTGGATCCAACTCGTACGCCTGGCCCCCTCTCCCTTTTTATATCCGCCCTTTTCAAGGGCGGGGGACCATCCGTAAGGATGGTGGTGGGTTAGCAGCCTTTGGCTGCGTTTCACTTTCCAGAAAACCGCGGTGCGGTTTTCTTCCTTAACGACGAACGACAAACGATGAACCCACAGCAGGCCGCCCGACGTGCGGCCCCTACGGACTGGTGTACACTGTCTTCTTTACAAGGAGGTATTCCCATGGATTACAATCTTTCTTCCTATCCTTATCCTTCCCGCCGCCGGGTGATCCTGGCCCGGCGGGGGATGGTTTGTACCGGCCAGCCTCTGGCGGCCCAGGCGGGGCTCCGGATGCTGCTCCAGGGGGGCAACGCGGTGGACGCTGCCCTGGCCACTGCCATCTGCCTTACGGTGGTGGAACCTGACTGCAACGGCCTGGGCAGCGATGCCTTTGCCCTGGTGTGGATCAAAGACCGTCTTTACGGTCTCAACGGCAGCGGCCCGGCCCCGGCGCGCCTGACCCGGGAAAAGGTCCTGGCCGCCGGGTATACGGAAATGCCCCAGCGGGGCTGGATCCCGGTTACCGTACCCGGGGCTGTGTCTGCCTGGGCAGAACTCCACCGGCGGTTCGGCCGGCTGCCTTTTGCCAAACTCTTTGAACCAGCTATTGAATACGCCCGGGACGGGTTCCCGGTTTCCCCCATTGCGGGAAAACTGTGGAAAGCCGCCGAAACCACCTTCGCTCCCTTTAGGGACGACCCGGCTTTTGCCGGCTTTTTCTCCACCTTCCTGCCCACAGGATCCGCTCCGGAAGTAGGGGAAACCGTTGCCTTCCCGGACCATGCCCGGACTCTGGAACGGCTGGCCCAAACCGGCGGCGAAGCCTTCTACCGGGGTGAACTGGCAGACAAAATCGACCAGTTCAGCCGGGCCACCGGAGGCTATCTCCGGAAAGAAGACCTGGCCGGCTACCGGGCCCAGTGGGTGGATCCCATCCGCACCGACTACCGGGGCTATGATGTGTGGGAGATTCCTCCCAACGGCCACGGGATCACCGCCCTGATGGCCCTGAACATCATGAAGGGCTTCCATCTGGATAGCCGGGAAACCCTGGACAGCTACCACAAACAGATCGAAGCCATGAAACTGGCCTTTTCCGATGCCCGGCACTATGTGGCGGACCCCCGGTTCATGCACGCCCGGGTGGAAGACCTGCTGAGCCAGGACTATGCGGACCAGCGCCGGAGCCTGATCGGGGACCGGGCCCTGGAACCCCGGTGGGGGAAACCCTTCAGCGGAGGCACCGTGTACCTGTGCACTGCTGATGGAGAAGGGAACATGGTATCCTTCATCCAGAGCAACTTCCGGGGCTTCGGCTCCGGCATGGTGATCCCCGGCACCGGCATCGCCCTCAACGACCGGGGAAACAATTTCAGTCTGGATCCGGCCATGGACAACTGCCTGGCCCCTGGGAAGAAACCCTACCACACCATCATCCCCGGCTTTCTTACCAAAGACGGAAAGGCCGTGGGGCCCTTCGGGGTCATGGGAGGCTTCATGCAGCCCCAGGGCCATCTCCAGGTCATCCTGAACACCCTGGATTTCCATATGAATCCCCAGGCCGCCCTGGATGCACCCCGGTGGCAGTGGATCGAAGGGAAAAAAGTGGAAGTGGAAGCTCAGGTGGATCCGGCCATTATAGAAGGCCTCCGGGCCCGGGGCCACGAAATCGTCGTGAAACAGGACCGCTCCACCTTCGGCCGGGGCCAGATCATCTGGCGCCGGGAAGACGGCACCCTGGTGGGGGCCACGGAGGGGAGGACGGATGGGACGGTGGCGGCGTTTTAGGGCTACCGCATAACCCAGGCGCGGAATATGCACCCATCTACTTTGTCAGCGGGAGTTTTGGAGCTGGGCATGTACCACTTAGTACTATGCCCTGTCTCTTATACACATCTCCCAGCCCACGAGACAT
>NZ_JBQKCH010000012.1:0-72198 GCF_052122455.1 Acidaminococcus sp. HCP3S3_G9_1
GATTTTTTTAAGCCCACAAAAGGGGGCTTGGGTAAGTGCACCCTTTTGCAAAGATCCATAGCAACTGAAATTTATTTTAAAATTGGCTTGACTTTATATAGTTGGTCTACGCCGTTGGGGTCAGGGGATTCTATCCGGTCGACAGGACCAGATCCCCGAAGGACCGATGCAGGCGGGCCGCCCGTATGGCCGGCCCACGTTCGCCGATCTGACGGAAGACCTCGTTGTCCATCCCACCCTCCGACCCTGACGCCGTAGGGGCGCGCCGCAGGCACGCCCTTCCCTGGCCTCCGGTTTTATACAATCAAAAGGACCTGGCTCATCCGGCCAGGTCCTATCCTGAAGCTTCCGACTTCCGACTAAAAAAGGGACTGTTGCACATGCAACAGTCCCTTTTTTTCCGTATCTTATTTAAACATATTGATGAACACCATCAGGATACCGGAGTTGCAGAAGTCCACGAACATGGCCCCTACCAGCGGTACCGCGAAGAATGCCCGGGGAGCCGGACCATAGTTGGCGGTGATGGCGCTCATGTTGGCCATGGCGTTGGGGGTTGCGCCCATACCAAAGCCGCACACGGCGGAAACTTCAACAGCCGCATCGTAGTCCTTGCCCATGGCGTTGAATACCACGAAGGTGGTGTACAGAGCCATGAACACAACCTGTACAGCAGCGATGATGGCCAGAGGGCCGGCGATGTCGAACAGTTCCCAGATCCGCAGGCTCATCATGGCCAGGGACAGGAAGATGTTCAGACCCACATCCCCAACGGTGCCGATTTCCTGCATGGGAACAGGCAGCCCCTTGCAGTTATCGGAGATGTTCCGGATGATGGCAGCCACGATCATGGATCCGATGTATCCAGGGAACGTCAGGCCAACGCTGGTGAAGAACTTGCTGACGATGGTCCCGATACCCATGGCAACCAGGATTTCGCCGGTAGCCAGCATGAAGTTTTCCGGAGTCATGGCCAGGGTGGCATTTTCTTCCATGCTCTGGGCCTTTTCATTGGCCCCTTCCTGGTCTTCCTTGGTGCTGTGCAGATGGAATTTTTCCAGCAGACGGTGAGCCACAGGGCCGCCCATCAGGGACCCGGAGATCAGACCGAAAGTAGCCATGGCGATGGCCACGGTGGTGGCACGGTCAACGCCAATCCCTTCCAGCATGGGACCGAAAGCCCCGGAAGTACCATGGCCGCCTACCAGAGGAATGGAGCCGGCGCACAGGCCCAGCAGGGGATGCAGGCCGGTAGCCTTGGCCAGGGATACCCCGATGATATCCTGGAAGGTGATCAGTACGGCGCAGATGATGGTCAGGATCAGTACATCACGGCCGCCTTTTTTCAGCAGGGCATAGCTGGCGCTGAACCCTACGCTGGTGAAGAACATGTTCATGAAGAAGCTCTGCTGCACCGTATCCAGTTTGATGGCACCGGTGCCCGCTTCGAACAGAGCCAGGTTGATCAGAGCGAACAGCACACCGCCGATAACCGGGTTGGGGATACAATAGGTTTGGAGAAATTTGATTTTCTGTTTGAGAAATTTACCCAAATAATAAAGTAAGATACCTACAGCCAAAGTTTGGTAAGAATTCAAGGCAAACATTTATTACGTTCCTCCTTTAAGTTCTGTTTTTTCCTACAAGGGTAACCAACACTTCCTCAAGCCGCGACCAGCTGCGTCCCCCCTGCCGGGACTCCCCCATCAGCTGTGCCAGTCCGACCATGCAAGTCTGTAAGGATTCATTCGTAAAATAATTGCTGTGCTGCATGGCCAGCTTCACCGCATAAGGGTGTATCTTCAGAGTGGATGCAATCGCGTCCTGTCGAGCACCTTTTGCCATCAGTTCCTTCACCTGGAGAAGCCGCCGCAAAGAAGCAAAGAGCCGGGATACGATCCCCGTGATCCCTTCGCTGCCGCTGGTGGTCCGTTCCTCTTTCAAGAGAGTCAGCACCTTATCCAGCTTCCTTTCTTCCACCGCATTCCCCAGAGCAAAGCCGGAGATTTCCGGCAATTGCGAGAACATCCGGGCCACATCCTCCTTCTGCCAGATCTTCCGGTCCCCTGCGTACAGGGCGATCTTGGCGATTTCCTGCTGCAAAAACAGCAGGGGCACCGTTTCCGCCGCCGATACGTATTCCTGGATCAGATTCATGGCATCCGGAGCGAACCGGGCTCCATAGGCCTCCGCCTGGCTCCGCAGCCAGGGCTGGAGCTGGTAGGCACGGACAGGGGCACATTCCACCACCGCCGCCTCCCGGCTCATGGTCTTGTAAAAAGACTGCCTTTTGTCCAGCTTGGTGCACAGGCAATAGACGTAAGAATACTCCGGCACATCCTTCAGCAGTTCCGTGAACTGCTCCAAAGGCGTGGCCGTTTTCTTCCTGCCCTTCCCTGCCGGCTTCCGTTCCTTCTTTTCCTTTTCGCCCAGCATCCGGGGGTCCTCAATGACCACCCAGTTGCCGCCCCCGAAAAAAGGGACGCTGTTAATGGCTTCCCGCAGTGCTTCCAGTTCAAAGTCCTTTTGGAAATTCCAGACCGCCGGTTCCGCATCCGGGGCAAAAGCCCGCTGGCGGAACGCCTGGCCCACGGCTTTCTTAAAGAACTCCTCCTCTCCCCAGGCGATGACAACATGGGGACACGCTGGATTTTTCCGCAGACTTTCCAGAAATACATCAGCCGTTGTATTCACATCGATCCACTCCTAGAAAAAATCTTGTTGCCAGCGATAACTATACCATACAGGACCCCTGCCGTCAAAAACCACCTTGATGGCGCCTCCCGTGTCCGTCCGGGCCACCGGGATGCCAAGCCCGTCCAGCCGCTCCAGCACCTCCCGGTGCGGGTGGCCGAACCGGTTCCCCCGGCCCGCCGAGATCACCCCCAGCCGGGGCGAAACCCCGGCCAGGAACTCCGGACAGGAAGAAGACCGGGAACCATGGTGAGAGACCTTCAGCACATCACTGCGGACAGCCCGGGCCGCCGCCCTCAGCTCCTCTTCCCCGGCAGCATCGCCGGTAAAAAGGACACTGTAAGGACCGGAAACCAGCCGGACAATCCCAGAGTTCTCATTCTCCCCTCCTTCCTTATATTCTGTGGGTGCTTCTACAATTTGTATTATACTCTTTTTTTTGCATATTTTCTGGTTTGTTTGCATTTTGTATACAATTTTTCTGTTTTGTCTAAATTGTTCCAAAGATATCAGTTTTGCTACTGTTTTGGTGGGAAATCCATCAGTTCCTGTCAGATCGGGGGCAGGGAGGGCCAATGCGGAGATGGGGAACCAGTGAGAAAGGCCTGCTGCTCCCCCGGCATGATCCAGATGCCCGTGACTAAGAATCAGAAGATCCACTTTATCAGCTCCCAACCACCGGAGAAAAGGAACCAGGATCCGTTCTCCCGTATCATACTGTCCAGGCAATCCCCCTGTATCCACCACGATGATTTCCCGTTCCGGCGTAACAGCCACAGCACAGTCCCCCTGCCCTACATCCAGAAAATATACCGTAAATGGCTGGGATTGGAACCTGGGCAGAGCCAGTACAGTCACCAGTCCCAAAGAAGCAGCGGCTATGGTTCCTGTTCTCAGACGGGACCGGAATGGCTGGAACCACCCTATTTCCAATACAGACAGAACCAGCAAAATATACAGTGGCCACAGCCACCAGGATACTTGACCCGTAACCAGCTGGGTACCCGGCAGTCTGGCCAGGCTGTTCCCCATCCAAAGAGCCGTTCCCAGCAACTGAGAAACGCCGGCCAGGATAGGCCTTGCGGGAACAATCAGTCCCATACATCCCAAGACCGCGCCAACAGCACTTCCTGTAAGACACAGAGACAGCAAGGGGACCAGAAGTAAATTGGCCCACAGAGAAACCGGAGACAACGAATGGAAATGTTCCACCAGAAATGGCAGACTCAGCAATTGAGCACTGATGGGTACAGCCAGTCCCTGTGCCAAGGGGCAGGGCAGAAAAACACCCAATTTTTCAGCAACAGACCTGCGAAGAGTCATTAAGCCAAGGGCTGCCGTAAAAGACAGCTGGAATCCTGGATCCCGGCACCACCAGGGCTTCCAGGTAAGAAGCAGGATGGCAGCCAGTCCCAGGAAGGCCGTGCCTCTGGCCCGACGGCGGCCTGCTCTGCCCAAGAGGACTCCCATTCCCAGAAGCACCGCCCGACACACCGATGCCCGCAGCCCGCAAAGTACTCCATAGCCCAATAGCAGCACCATAATCAAGGGAATGGCGGCCTTCCGGGGAATATGGAACAAACGGGCGCCTCCTGCAAGAATCCCCATCAGCAATGCCACGTGACTGCCGGATACGGACAGCAGATGGCTCAGCCCACAGCGTTGGAACATCCGGAGTGTCTCAGACGAAATCTGCTGGCTGCCTCCCAGCATCATTCCTTCCAGCAGGGCACTGTCTTCCGGAGCCATGGAATGGCGCAGCTGCTGCCTCAAGGCTTTGCCCAATTTGTAGATCCGGTCCGTCCATGTCAGATTCTGGGACAGGATCCGGCAGTCCCTTCCGTTCACCTGGAGTCTGCCCCCTTCTCCCCGTATGGCTGCCCCTACTTCCGGCATCTGAACTCCCGGATTATAGAATCCATCAATCGGTTGGAGAGGACCTGTTGCCTGGACAACCCCATACTCTGGTTGGAAGGAACCAGCCTTTCGGACAAAGACCCGGATACGGCCCCGTTTTTCTTCCATTAAAAAAGTCATGCTTCCCTGTCGGCTTTTTTTGACTGTCCCTGGGACGATTCTGCCTGTAAATGTATCTCTCTTGGACAGGGCAGATGTCATCCGGGCTGCTGCGGTCTCTTCCATACCACTTCGCCACGCTCCTGCGCAGAACATACAGCCCATGCACACCCCTATCCAGACTTCCCTAGGGAGTTCTTTTTTGCGGATAAATACAATGAAAACTCCCAAAAAGGCCAGTCCTGTAACCCACACCAAAACGGGAAGCCATTTGTCCAGACCTACCCGGACTCCGGCAGCGTAGGCCATGCTGCCTGCCAGTACCGGATCCATCTTACACCTCCACCAGGGCCCGCAGCCGCTGGAATTTGGATGGCCCAATGCCGGAAACATTCTGAAGATCTTCCGGGCTGCGGAAAGGCTGCTGCCGCCGATATTCCACAATCCTTCTGGCCAGCGCCGGCCCTATCCCCGGCAGTCCGGTCAGTTCTTCCACACCTGCCTGGTTCAAGTTCACTCTGCCTGCAGCAGCCGGTGGCGGAAGCCCTGAATCGGCTTCTGCTGCAGGATTGACAGTCCCTGTACCTGGGGTTTCACCCCCAGTTGGGTCAACGGTTCTGGTCTGTACCGGTTTCCTGGCACTTTTTTTCAGGAGCGGGACGTTCACATGACTTCCATCTTTGCACTTTTTGGCCAGATTTACTCTCGTCAGGTCAGCTTCTTCCGTAGCTCCGCCTGCCTCAGCCAACGCTTCCTGATACCGGATGCCAGGTTTTACCTGATACAGTCCCGGTTCCCTAACCGCCCCGCTGATGTAGATGGTAATGGTTTTTGGTTTATCAGCAGGAACTGTAACGCTTGGCCTTTCAGACGGTATTTCCGCTGCTTCCGGAACCGTTTCCCGGGTGGCCCAAAAGCTGCCGCCCACACAAAGGGCCACCAGCACCACCACCGCCCATTTCTTTTTCTCCCATGGATCCATCATTTGCTTCTCCTCCTCAAAAAGATTCTGTAGGGACCCTTCTCCGCGAAAAGGAAAATTCCTTCCTGAGTGGAAAAATCGGGTGGTGAATGGACATTTCTCGTCTTGCATTCCTCCCCCATCTTCGTTACACTGGTACCATAAACAATCGAGGTGACAATTTTGGAACGGGATTATCTGGTTACGGACCGGCCCATGAAGGCCTTTTTTGTTTTTTCCCTCCCCATGATTCTGGGGAACTTCTTCCAACAGCTGTACAACACCGTGGATTCCGCCATTGTGGGGCGGTATGTGGGCGAACAGGCCCTGGCGGCAGTGGGGGCATCCTATGCCCTGACCACCGTGTTCATCAGCATCGCCATCGGCGGGGGCCTGGGAGCCTCAGTGCTGGTGAGCCGGTTTTTCGGAGCCCATGCCTATGACCGGATGAAAGAATCCATTTATACGGCATTTGTGGCCTTTCTGGTGCTCAGCACCGTGCTGGGGGCTTTCGGGTATGTTTCCAGCCGGCAGATCATGGCCTGGCTGAAGACCCCGGCAGAATCCCTTGCCATGGCGGATGTGTACCTGCAGATCTATTTTCTGGGGCTGCCCTTCCTCTTTATGTACAATATCATCTCCGCCACCTTCAACGCCCTGGGGAAATCCCGGTACCCCCTGGTGTTCCTGATCTTTTCCTCCCTGCTCAACGTGGGCCTGGACATCTACATGGTCCGGAACCTGGGCTGGGGGGTGGCGGGGGCTGCCTGGGCCACCCTGATTTCCCAGGGGATCTCGGCGGTGCTGTCCTATGGCGTGTTCCTCCGGCTGATCCGGCCCCTGGGACAGGCCCCCCGGTATTTCAGCCTGGACCTGTTCCGGAAAATGGGCTCCATTGCCCTCCCCTCCATCCTCCAGCAGTCCATCGTATCCATCGGCATGATGCTGGTCCAGAGCGTGGTGAACAGTTTCGGGGCGGCGGCCCTGGCGGGATTCTCCGCGGCCATGCGGATCCAGTACTGCTGCACCGTGCCCATGAGCGCCATCGGCAACGCCATGAGTCCCTACACCGGCCAGAACCTGGGAGCAGGACGGAAAGAACGGGTGATCGAAGGGTACCACAGCGCCAACAAGCTGGTGGTCCTCTATGCCCTGGTGATCCTGGTGGTGCTGGAAGGGTGGAACGAACCCATTATCCGGTTCTTCCTGGGGGACAAAGCCTCCCCCACCGCCCTGGCCACCGGCACCTCCTTTTTGCAGTTCGTTGGGTTCTTCATCAGCCTCATCGGGTTCAAAATGGCAGTGGACGGAGTGCTCCGGGGAGCCGGGGACATGAAGCTGTTCACCCTGGCCAACCTGACCAACCTGGCCCTTCGGGTGGTGATTTCCGTAACCCTGGCCCCCCTGTTCGGCATCCAGATGGTATGGATGGCAGAACCGGCAGGCTGGGCCGCCAACTGGGCCATTTCCTATTACGAGTACCGGACGGGAAAGTGGGAAGGGAAGGTGAAGGTGTGAAAAAAGCCGCCCCTGAGGGTGGCTTTTTTGTCAACGGTCAGCGGCCGGTGGAAGCCGGATGCCTGGCATCCGGCTTTGAACGTTTTTGCCCTCTGGGCGGCCGGGACGGGCGTGCCTGCGGCAAGCCCCTACGCCGTTGGGGTCAGCGGATCACCACGGAAAATCCGGGAAACGGGATTGTCGGGGAATCCGTTTCCGGGACCGTTGTTATCCACTCCGATCCCAGCCAGGCGACCCTTCGATGAAAACCGTTGTTCCCCCATCCTCCGACCCTGACGCCGTAGGGGCGCGCCGCAGGCACGCCCATCCCGGCCGCCGGTTTTCTCCATTCAAAAAGGACCTGGACAAAAATCCAGGTCCTTTCCTTTGGCCATTGACCCTTGGCCCGCGACCAGCCTGCCTCCGGCAGGTCTTTATTTCTTCGGTGCGGCTTCGGGATGGTTCTTTAAATAGGTGTCGTTCTGGGCGATTACGTCCAGGAACACCAGGGGTTCTTTCTTTTCGTTCCGCAGGCCGTGGGACTGACCGGGACGGGCGATGGTCACATCCCCTGCCTTCACCACCGTTTCCTTGCCGGTGCCGTCGGTGAAGATCCCTTCGCCGGATACGATGATATAGGCGTCTTCATTGAAACCGTGTTTGTGGCAGCCGATGGAGGAACCTTTTTTCAGGGTCAGGTAGCAGATTTCCTTGATGGCAGAATCCGGGGCGGCCTTGTCCCGGGCAAAGGCGAATTTCCCGTAGGCAGTGCCCTTCCCTTTGGCTACATCCTGTTTGTCAAAGGTGAACAGATCGCCTTTGTGGTACACCTGTTCATCGGGTTTGAAAGGAGAATCCGGGGATCCGGCGGCAAACACCGTACCGCCCATAAGGGTGGCACCCAGAGTCAGCAGCAAAGCCAGTTTTTTCAGTTTCATGAAAACCCCTCCTCATAAAATTCAAAATAATTGCATATTTATTGTAGCACTTTGTTCGGTCAGCGGCAACGGTTAACGGTAAAGGGGCAGCGGCCGGGACGGGCTCGCCTGCGGCAAGCCCCTACAGCGTTGGGGTCAGGGGATCATCACGGAAAATCCGGAAAACAGGGTTGTCGGGGAATCCGTGGTCAGCGGCCGGCGGAAGCCGGATGCCCGGCATCCGGCTTTGAACGTTTTTGCCCTCTGGGCGGCCGGGACGGGCTCGCCTGCGGCAAGCCCCTACAGCGTTTGGGGTCAGGGGATCATCACGGCGATCCGGGGATCCCAGCCAGGTGACCCTTCGATGAAAACCGTTGTTCCCCCACCCTCCGACCCTGACGCCGTAGGGGCGGGCCCCAGGCACGCCCATCCCGGCCGCCGGTTTTCTCCATGCAAAAAGGACCTGGACAAAAATCCAGGTCCTTTCCTTCGTCTGCTGACCGCTGACGGTGCT
The DNA here is from genome assembly GCF_052122455.1 of Acidaminococcus sp. HCP3S3_G9_1. Lineage (NCBI taxonomy): Bacteria > Bacillati > Bacillota > Negativicutes > Acidaminococcales > Acidaminococcaceae > Acidaminococcus > Acidaminococcus sp. HCP3S3_G9_1. The sequence goes on from NZ_JBQKCH010000012.1 coordinate 8,600, forward strand.
GCTGCCAGAGCAGCCGCACCTCACTTGCTCTCAAAAAACGCCTTGTACGCTCGGTAGGTTTCGTAGGCATCGGCTTTGCTCAGCAGGTCGTAGGGGGAATGCATGCTGAGCATGGCGGTGCCGCAGTCCACCACTTCGCAGCCCCAGTCCGCCAGCATGTAGGCGATGGTGCCGCCCCCGCCCTGGTCCACTTTCCCCAGTTCCCCAATCTGCCAGGCCACCTCGGCGTCGTTGAAAATGGTCCGGATTTTCTGGATGAACTCGCTGTTGGCGTCGTTGCTGCCGCCCTTGCCCCGGGCCCCTGTGTATTTGGTAAGGGCCACCCCGTAGCCCAACAGGGCCGAGTTGTCCTTTTCCGTCACTTCCGGGAACATGGGATCCAGGCAACTGTTCACGTCCCCGGAGAGCATTTCGCTGTTTTCCATGGTTTCGTAGAAGTCCAGCAGGGTGCCCCGGTTCTGCAGGGCCAGCAGCTTCATGACAAACTTGGCGAAATAGGAGGACTGCATGCCGGTGTTCCCGTAGGACCCGATTTCTTCCTTGTCCGCAAACAGGGCCGCCTGGGTCTTTTCCCCGGCCCGGGCGTCCAGGATGGCTTCCAGGTTGGCGTAGGAGCACACCCGGTCGTCCTGGCCGTACCCGGCGATGAGGGACCGGTCAAAGCCCACATCCCGGCTTTTCAGGGCGGGCACCAGTTCCAGTTCCGCTGTGGTGAAGTCCTCTTCCTCCACCCCGTAGGTTTCCTTCAACAGGTCCATCAGGGCGTCCTTCACTTTTTTATCCTTGTCCGTATGAGTGCCGATCACCGCCTGGAGCTGTTCCCCGGTGACCCCTTCCGCCAGGGTCTTCTTCATCTGGTCCTGGGCCATGTGGATCAAAAGGTCCGTAATGTAGAACACCGGATCCTTTTCGTCCATGCCGATGTTCACTTCGATTTTCTTCCCTTCTTTGGTGTGGATCACCCCCACCAGGGCCAGAGGGATACAGGGCCACTGATACTTTTTGATGCCCCCGTAGTAATGGGTCCGGAAGTACACCACCCCATCCTGTTCGTGGACCGGGTTCCCTTTCAGGTCCAGCCGGGGAGAATCGATGTGGGAGCCTACGATCTTCAGCCCCTCATGGACCGGTTCCTTCCCGATCACCGCCAGGATGCAGGCCTTGCCCTTCTGGTTCCAGTACACCTTGTCCCCGGGTTTCAGGGTTTCCGCTTCATACAGGGGCTTGAACCCGGCGGCTTCCGCCTGTGCCAGGATCTCCTTTACAGCCAGCCGTTCGGACCGGGCCTTGTCCAGGAAGGCTTTGTACCGTTCCCCGTAGGCCAGAGTCTCTTTCCGTTCTTTTTCATCCATCCGCGCCCAGGCGGATTCTTTTCTGCTGTAGGGTTCCTTCATATTGAAAAACCTCCATTCATTCACTGTACTGTGCCCAGTATACCATATTTTCCCCGGTTACAGGCTTTCCTTTGTTTTCAGGATCCGGTACAAAGACCGGTCCACCTGGTCCTTTGGCAGCTTTCCTTCCCGGATGGCCGCAGCAATGGCCTTATGGACCTTCCGGATGGATTCCGGGTCGTGGCACACCATCACCTGGTCCGCCCCGGCCCCCAGGGCACGCACCGCCGCTTCTTCCAGGGGCCAGGACCCTGCTATGGCCCCCATGGTCAAATCATCGGTCATAATGATCCCGTCGAAATGGAGCCGGTTCCGGAGCAGATCCCCCATGACCTTCTGGGACAGGGAGGCGGGCCAGTCCGGATCCAGGGCCGGATAGTCCACATGGGTCACCATCATGGCGAACCGGGGTTCCGGGAACTTTTCCAGGGCCTCCCGGAAAGGCAGCAGGTCTTCCCGCTCCAGGGTTTCCCGGCTGGCGGAGACGGTGACCCGGCCTTTGTGGGTGTCTTCCTGTCCTTTCCCCAATCCGGGGAAGTGCTTCACACAGGCCATGAGATGGACCTGTTGGTATCCGGCCAGGGCCCTTTCCACAAATTTGGCGGCGGTGGCAGGATGCTTGCTGTAGCTGCGGCCGGCCCCGCTGCCCACGTCCGCCACCGGGGCCAGGTTCAGGTTGATCCCCAGCTGCTTCAGCTGACGGCCGGTTTCCGCTGCCCATTTCTGTGCCATATCCGGGTTCCCGGTGGCCCCGATGGCAGCCTGGGAAGGAGGTGCCGGCAGGGTATCCTTCATCCGGGCCACCTGTCCCCCCTCTTCGTCCAGGCCGATGAACAGGGGTATATCCCCGGACAGGTCCTGGAGCCGGCCGGTCAGGGCCTTTACCTGGGCCGGATTTTCCATGTTCCGGTCAAACAGGATCACCCCACCGTAGGGATGGTCCTTCATTTCCTGCTGGAAGGCTTCCGAAGGGGTCCGGCCCTCCAGACCCACCAGCATCAATTGCCCGGCCTTTTCTTCCGGAGTCATGGCGGCGATTTTTTCGGTGATGGGGTCCGGCTTCGCCAGTTGGCCGCTCCCCGGCCCTTCAGGAAGACGGGGCCGCCGCATCATCCCCCCAAAAGCCACCAGGAAAATACAGAGTATACAAAACCAGAGTTTTTTCATTTTCTTCCCTCACAACAAAAAGAACCCGTCTGCAAAGGCGGGTTCTTTCCTTCGGCCGCTGACTGTGGACAGCTGACCGTTGACAGGCTGCGCAGCAGCCTTATTTGTTCATAAACACCGGTTTCCGTTTTTCCAGGAACGCCTTCATGCCTTCCTTCTGGTCCAAGGTGGCGAAGCAGGTCCCGAAGACCTGGGCTTCGTAGCTGAGACCGGAATCCAGGTCCATGGAAAGGCCCCGGTTGATGGCATCCTTGGCACTGGCAATGGCAATGGGAGCCTTTTTCATGATCTTCCGGCACACTTCTTCGCAGGTGGGGATCAACTGATCCGGTTCCACCACCCGGTTCACCAGGCCGATCCGATGGGCTTCTTCCGCATCCACCATAGCCCCGGTGTAGATCATTTCCTTGGCATAGCCTTTGCCGATGAGCCGGGCCAGGCGCTGGGAACCCCCGAACCCGGGGATGATCCCGTAGTTCACTTCCGGCTGGCCGAACTTGGCGGTAGTGGAAGCGAAACGGAAATCGCAGGCCAGGGCCAGTTCGCAGCCCCCGCCCAGGGCATAGCCGTTGACGGCGGCCACAGCCACCACCGGCAGTTTTTCAATGGCATCGAACACATCATGGCCCAGGTTGGAGAAATCTCTCCCTTCCACGGCAGTCATGGTGCTCATGGCCTTCAGGTCAGCCCCGGCCACAAAGGCCTTTTCTCCGGCGCCCCGGATGATGACAGCCTTCACCGCCGGATCCGTGGCCAGTTTCCCGAAGCAGTCCTTCATTTCCACCAGGGTGGGGGTATCCAGGGCGTTCAGGTATTTGGGACGGTTCACGGTAACCGTGGTCACCCCGTCGTCCGCAATTTCCACCAGCAGATTTTTGTAGTCATACATGGTTTGACACCACCATTCAGCTTATTTGTTGTAGTCGTAGAAGCCCTTGCCGGTCTTCCGGCCCAGATAGCCGGCTTCCACCATCTTTCTCAGGAGAGGAGCCGGACGGTATTTGGGATCCCCAAAGCCCTTGTACAGCACTTCCATAATGGCCAGGACCGTATCGTTGCCGATCAGGTCGGACAGAGCCAGAGGCCCCATGGGATGGTTGAAGCCCAGTTTGGCCACAGCATCGATATCTTCAGCGCTGGCAACCCCTTCGCTGAGGGTGAAGATGGCTTCGTTGATCATGGGGATCATGATCCGGTTGCCCACGAACCCGGGAGCATCGTTGACCTTTACAGGGGTCTTGTCCAGGGCTTTGGCCAGTTCGTACACCTTCTGGAAGGTTTCTTCAGAGGTGCCCAGGCCCTTGGTCACTTCCACCAGCTTCATCACAGGAGCCGGGTTGAAGAAGTGCATGCCGATGAATTTGTCCGGACGGGAAGTGCCGGCAGCCAGCATGGTAATGGAAACGGAAGAGGTGTTGCTGGCGATGATGGCGTCTTTGGGCATCTTTTCGTCCAGTTCCTTGAAGATGCTTTGTTTGATCTTGATGTTTTCCGTAGCGGCTTCGATGGCCAGATGCACATCGCAGGCTTCGGGAGTCAGATCCACAACCCCGTGGATCCGGGCCATGGTGGCTTTTTTGTCATCTTCGGTGATCCGGCCTTTGGCCACGCTGTGGTCCAGGCTCTTTTCGATCTTGGCAATGCCCCGGTCAACGAATTCCTGTTTGATGTCCCGGAGGGTCACTTCCACACCATGTGCAGCCATGACCTGTGCAATGCCGCTGCCCATCTGGCCAGCGCCGATAACCATAACTTTCTGCAGTTCCATAACAAAAAATCTCCTTTACGTTGGTATAGTGAGAAATCCTGCATCCACAGAAGGACTTCTCGGAAATTCCTTCTGTGCAAAGGAAGGGCTGGCAAAAAACCAGCCCTCCTCATGGTCCTTCTTTTCAGAAGGGATTATTTTTTCTTGTCTTTCAGCAGGGCACGGGAGGTTACGATCCGCATAACCTGGTTGGTGCCTTCGTAGATCTGGGTAATCTTGGCGTTCCGCATGTACCGTTCTGCAGGGTAGTCCACGGTGTAGCCGTAGCCGCCGAAGATCTGTACAGCGTCGGTGGTCACTTCCATGGCCACGTCGGAGGCGAAGCACTTGGCCATGGCGGCAGCTTCGGAATAAGGTTTGCCTTCGTTCTTCAGCATGGCGGCATGGTATACCAGATACCGGGCAGCTTCGATCTTGGTGGCCATGTCAGCCATCATGAACTGGAGAGCCTGGAATTTGGAAATGGGCCGACCGAACTGTTCCCGTTCCTTGGAATATTTCACGGCAGCAGCCAGGGCGCCTTCAGCAATACCCAGGGCCTGAGCAGCTACGCCGATACGGCCGCCGTCCAGGGTTTCCATGGCGATCTTGAAGCCTTCCCCTTCTTTGCCCAGCAGGTTTTCTTTGGGGACTTCGCAGTCTTCAAAGATCAGTTCTGCAGTGATGGAGGTGTGGCCGCCCATTTTGTCTTCGATCTTGCCGAAGCGGAAGCCGGGCATGCCCTTTTCCAGGATGAAGGCGGAAATGCCGTGTACACCCTGGCTCTTGTCGGTCATGGCGAATACCACATAGGTATCAGCTTCTTTGCCGTTGGTGATGAAGATCTTGGAGCCGTTCAGGATGTATTTGTCGCCTTTCAGCACAGCCGTGGTCTGCTGAGCGGAAGCATCGGTCCCGGCGGAAGGTTCGGTCAGGCCGAAAGCCCCTACATGGGTGCCTTCTGCAATGGGAGCCAGGTATTTTTGTTTCTGTTCTTCGGTACCGAACATGTAGATCGGGGTAGCGCACAGGGAAACGTTGGCACTCAGGGTGATGCCGGTGCCGTCATCCACCTTGGACAGTTCTTCCACAGCCAGGATGTAGCTCAGTACGTCCAGGCCCATGCCGCCGTATTCTTCCGGGAAGCAGATGCCGCAGAAACCGGCTTCGCCCATCTTGTCGATAAGCTTCCGATCCCAGATATGGTTCTTGTCTCTTTCTTCAACGGTAGGAGCCAGGAATTTTTGAGCAAATTCCGCAGCCATGTCCTTAATCATCTGTTGGTCTTCAGTCAGGTTGAAATCCATAGTATTTGTACCTCTTTCCTTTTGAATGATAGATGATGAAAGGGAACCCTGCTCAGGAAGCAGCGCTCCCTGAACTTCTTAGAGCATTTCCACAACCGTGGCAGTGCCCATGCCGCCGCCGATGCACAGGGTGGCCAGGCCCAGTTTCTTGTTTCTGTGTTTCAGGGCATACAGCAGGGTGACCAGGATACGGGCACCGGATGCACCGATGGGGTGACCCAGGGCGATGGCGCCGCCGTTTACGTTGGTCTTGTCCCAATCCAGCTGGAGTTCACGGCCTACTTCCACCGTCTGGGCTGCGAAAGCTTCGTTGGCTTCCACCAGATCCATGTCTTTCACTTCCAGACCGGCTTTGGCCAGGGCCTTCCGGCTGGCAGGAATGGGCCCGATGCCCATGATGGCAGGATCCACACCGGCAGAAGCGTAGGAAACGATCTTGGCCATGGGCTTCAGACCCAGTTCCTTGGCTTTGTCAGCGGTCATCAGTACCAGAGCGGCAGCCCCGTCGTTCAGGCCGGAAGCGTTGCCGGCGGTAACAGTGCCGCCCTTCTTGAAGGCCGGGCGCAGTTTGGCCAGGACTTCCATGGTGGTTCCTTCTCTGGGGAATTCATCGGTATCGAAGACTTTTTCGCCTTTTTTGGTTTTAATGGTCACAGGGACGATTTCTTCCTTGAAAGCGCCGCTCTTGATGGCTTCGATGGCTCTTGCCTGGCTGCGGGCGGCCACTTCATCCTGGTCTTCCCGGGTAACGCCGAATTTTTCAGCCACGTTTTCAGAGGTGATGCCCATGTGGTAGTCGTTGAACGCATCCCACAGGCCGTCCCGGATCATCACGTCGATCATTTTCTGGTCGCCCATTTTCAGGCCCCAGCGGGATTTCCCGGGAATAGTAAAGGGAGCGTTGGACATGCTTTCCATACCGCCGGCCACTACAATGTCGTTGTCCCCGGCCAGGATGGACTGGGCACCCAGTTCCACGCATTTCAGACCGGAACCGCAGACTTTGTTCACGGTGAAGGCAGGGACTTCCACCGGCATGCCGGCGAAGATGGCGGCCTGACGGGCAGGGTTCTGGCCCAGGCCGGCCTGGAGCACGTTCCCCATAATCACTTCATCCACCATTTCCGGTTTCACGCCGGCTCTCTGCAGGGCTTCCTTGATGACAATGGCGCCCATCTGAGGAGCGGACAGCGGGGTCAGGCTTCCGCCGAACTTACCGATAGCCGTTCTTACAGCACTTACAATGACAACTTCACGCATTTTCAAACCATCCCTTCTAGTTTTGAAATTGAAGCAAACAGTGTCAATCAGCCCGGCAGGACCATGAGGTAAGGGTTCCAGGACCCTGCCGGACTGGTTGGATCAGGAAAAATGCATTCAGGGTTTACTTATGGACTTGATTATACACTAATTATAGCGCAAAGGGAAGCCCCCGGTTTTCTGAAAATTGGCTTTTTACCATCGGATGAAAAAATTTCGAAAAAATGTCCATACCAGCAAAGCCCCCAGCCCCACCAGCAGGAAGCCCACCAGGGTGGGCAGAAGCAGCACCACGGCCAGGATCACCGCCGCTGCCGCCAGTACCAGCCGGCCGTTCAGCTTCACCAGTTCCCAGAGGGACCGCCATTTTTCCTTTTTGGCGGCTTTTTCCTGCTGCCGCCGGATATCCTCCTGGTCGTACACCTTCCAGTCCCCCCGGGGTTCTTCTTCGGTGCCCGTTTCAATGGTCATCCCGTCGAAGGCATCCCGTTCTTCCGCACTCATCACCTGGGCTTCCACATCCTCGTTGGGGGTGCCGCAGCCTGGACAGGCTTCCAGGTCATCAGGATATTCCAATCCGCAGTGTTTACAGATCATGGTCTACTCCTACGCATATCTTGAAAACATCATCAGGAACCCCATCTCGTTGAGATACCGGGGATCCGAAGGCTCCAGCTGCAGCCGGTCCCGGATTTCCGTATAGGCACGGGTCAGATCCCGGTGGGGCACTCCCCCGATTTCCGCCAGGAAAGGCAGTTTCCGGGCCGCCCGCTTCTCGTTGATCTCCAGGAAATTCTCCACCAGGGCCGCCGCCCACACCTGGGGCTCGTACTGGTACAGGGCAGGATACCCTTCCCGGAAATCCTCCCACATGTGCCGGACCAGCCTTACGTCGTTCTGGCCCCGGTCTCCCACCAGGAGGATCTCCTGGGCCAGGCACTCCACCATGTCCATGTCTTCCGCCAGAGGGCCGGGGATATAGCCCTGCTGCCTGGTTTCATAGGGGAACCGGCAGGCTGCCGGGTTCCGGGCCATTTTCAGCAGCAGGCTCCGGCACACCAGTCCGTGGCGGGCCATGAACTGGGGCCAGTCCGCCCCCGGGCACTGGACATCGTACCACCGGAGACATTCCTCCAGGAGTTCCCGGAGCCGTTTCCGGGCCAGGGGACGCAGGGTGCGGCTCTGGAGGCAATTCATGCCCATGCTCCGGTTGTAGAACACATGGCCCAGGATCACCCGGTCCCCCACCGGATCATCCCCGGTGAGATGGAAATTCAGGTTGTACATATCCCCGGTAAGGAAATCCCGGCACAGGAACCGGCTGTTGTCCATCATGTCCTCCACGGTGAACAGGGCCAAAAAGCCGGTGCTCAGTTCGTTGACCATCTGGGGATGGTCCGTGTCTCCCCACTGGCGGAACATTTCCAGGGGAGTCAGGTCGTTGCCTGTCAGGTGGTAATCCATCAGGAAATAATCCCAGAACCCCTGCCAGAAGTCCTCGCCCGGGTCGTTTTCCAGGTCCAGCATGCCCAGGGCCTGTTCATACAGGGTCAGGGCCCGCTGGAAATCCCCGTCGAATTCCTCCTTCTGGTAGAACCGGCGGAGCTCTTCCATGATCCCCCGGACCGCTTCCCAGGCGTTCAGGAACACCTGGCCTTCCGGAGGCGGGGCGCTTCTGGCCTCCCGGTCCTCTTCTCCCGGCAGGTAGTCCCCGTACTGGTCGATGATCCCCAGGGTGCCGTCGTCCCGGAGCAGCAGCTGGGCCGCCAGACGGGGGGCCAGGGCGCTGGCGATCCGTCCCTCCTGTTTCAGGAACAGGTAGAAGGACCCCAGGGTATCCAGAAAGTCCCGGACGGATTCACAGGACACCTGGAAATCCACCACGTTCCGGCCGCACCAGGCCACCAGATCCACAATGTCATCTTCTGTCATTTCATACAGATTGATTTCTCCGTTCTCTGCGTAGATGCACAGCATCAGCAGCTGGTTCCACTGATGCTGCATGGCGGCATCGGTGCTGCCCTGCCAGGCCAGATGGCGGAAATAGGCTTCCGCATCGGTCCGGGCCAGCACCTGGTCCCAGCCAGGGTCGTTGTTGTAAAAGGCTGCTATTGCGTCGTAGACATTTGCCATTGCTTCTCACCTTACTCCATCAAGATTTCCGTCGCTTTTCCGTCCGCGTTCCCCCGGTCAGAGGACACGGGAAGGACACAGGTCCACTACAGGGCACTGGGTGCACTGGGGCTTCCGGGCTTTGCACACCTTCCGGCCGTGCCAGATGAACCAGTGGTGGGCTTCCCCCCATTGGGCCCGGGGGATCAGTTCCATCAGGTCCTGTTCCACTGCCAGGGGTTCCTTGCCCTCTGACAGTCCCAGCCGGTGGGCCACCCGGAACACATGGGTATCCACGGCGATGGCCGGCTGGCCGAAAGCCACGCTGAGCATCACGTCGGCGGTCTTCCGGCCCACACCCGGCAGGCTCAGGAGACTTTTCATATCCTGGGGCACTTCCGAATGGAAGTCTTCCACCAGCTTCCGGCACAGACCCAGGATATTCCGGGCCTTGGACCGGAACAGGCCGCAGTCCCGGATCCTGTCTTCCAGCTGTTCCTGGGTCAGGGCCCCCAGTTTTTCCGGGGTGTCCAGTTCCGGGAACAGCCGGGCGGTGACCTTGTTCACCCGTTCATCGGTGCACTGGGCGGAGAGTACCACCGCCACCAGCAGTTCAAAGGGGGTCCGGTAATGGAGGGCCGTGCCCTGGCCCCGGTAGGTCTCCTCCAGTTTCTGGAGGATGGCCCGGACCCGTTCTTTCTTTCTCATCAGTTGGTCAGGCTCCGTACCGGTGCCGGGATCCGGCCGCCCCGATGGATAAACACATCAGGCTTGAAGGAATTCACGGCAATGATGGGAGCATAGCCCAGGAGACCGCCGAATTCCACCTTGTCCCCTACCTTCTTGCCGGGCACAGGGATCAGCCGGACGGCGGTGGTCTTGTTGTTGATCATGCCCACAGCTGCTTCGTCGGCAATGACGGCGGAGATGGTTTCCGCGGTGGTGTCACCGGGGACGGCGATCATATCCAGGCCCACGGAGCACACGCAGGTCATGGCTTCCAGTTTTTCGATGGTGAGAGACCCTTTTTCCACTGCCGCGATCATGCCCGCATCTTCAGACACAGGGATGAAGGCGCCGCTGAGGCCGCCCACGTAGCTGGAGGCCATCAGGCCGCCTTTTTTCACCGCGTCGTTGAGCATGGCCAGGGCCGCCGTAGTGCCCGGGCAGCCGCAGGATTCCAGGCCGATCTCTTCCAGGATGTGGGCTACGGAATCCCCTACCGCCGGGGTGGGGGCCAGGGACAGGTCGATGATCCCGAACTGGGTGTTCAGCCGTTTGGCCGCTTCCTGGGCCACCAGCTGGCCCACCCGAGTGATCTTGAAGGCAGTCTTCTTGATGGTTTCCGCCACCACCCCGATGTCTTCTCCCCGGACCGCTTCCAGGGCGTGCTTCACTACCCCGGGGCCGGATACCCCTACGTTAATGACGGTTTCCGGTTCGGTGACCCCGTGGAAGGCCCCGGCCATAAAGGGGTTGTCCTGGACCGGGTTGCAGAAGATCACCAGTTTGGCGCAGCCCAGGGCATCCTGGTCCGCGGTGAGACGGGCAGTTTCCTTCACCACCTGACCCATTTCCCGGACCGCGTCCATGTTGATGCCGGCCTTGGTAGAGCCGATGGCCACGGAAGAGCACACGATGTCCGTGGTGGACAGGGCTTCCGGGATGGATTTGATCAGAGTCCGGTCCCCGTGGGTATAGCCTTTTTCCACCAGGGCGCTGAAGCCGCCGATGAAGTTGACCCCTACGGCTTTGGCCGCGTCATCCAGGGCCTTGGCCAGAGGCACGTAGCTGTCGGTTTGGCAGGCTTCCCCCACCAGGGAAATGGGAGTGACGGAGATCCGCTTGTGGATAATGGGCACCCCCAGTTCCCCTTCCAGCTGTTCCCCCACCTTCACCAAGTCTTTAGCCTTGGTGGTGATCTTGTCATAGATCTTTTGGGCGCAGACCTTCACATCCGGATCCGCGCAGTCCCGGAGGCTGATCCCCATGGTGATGGTCCGCACGTCCAGGTTGTTCTGGGTGATCATCCGGGTGGTTTCCAGTACGTCTTTGATTTCGTAGAACATGGATGGGCCTCCTTAGATCCGGTGCATGGCCGTAAAGATCTGTTCGCTCTGGACCCGGATTTCCAGACCCAGTTCTTTGCCCAGGGCGGTGGCCTTTTCCTTCAGGTCTTCCACAGAAACCTGCGCGTTGTCCAGGTCACCGATCAGAACCATATTGAAGAATCCGTCATCAATGTTCTGGTTGATGTTCAGGATGTTCACATTGTTGTCAGCCAGCAGGGTGCTTGCCTTGGCGATGATCCCCACTTTGTCCACACCGACGATAGTCATAACAATACGCATAAATAACAACCTTCCTCTCTTAGAGACTCCGGAATTGCTTGATCAGCTGGAGTTTACAATTTATTATACGATAAATTTTCACCGGCTTCAATGTTACTGAAGGAATCCACAAGGATTTCACGATTTTCCGCGGAGGGTGGAGTAAAGAGGGGAAGAGGGGGGACGGTCGGCTTCCGTCCCACGGCAAAGGAGACCATTTGCCGGAGGCAAATGGTCTTGAACAGAAACGCAGCCCTCGCTGCTAACCCACCACCATTGCGCAGGCGCAACGGTCCCCCGCCCTTGTAAAGGGCGGATAAAAACCTCGGGACATAAAGTCCCTCGTTTTGAGGTACGCGCAATCCTTCGTTTAAGGGTATGCAGACTTACTGCCCTGGTGCCCTAAGCAATGGGCCGCTGGCCCGAGCATATATCCGCCCTTTTCAAGGGCGGGGGACCAGCCGTCAGGCTGGTGGTGGGTTAGCAGCGCCAGCTGCGTTTCTCCATTCCATTCCACTTACCCACCTCCCCATTCCGTACCATATGAAACAAACATTCCCACCCATAATGAGAAAATTATTCGACGAAATCCCCTGGCTGTGATATGATAGGGATACAGGATTTTACTGTCTATATTCAAGGAGGATGGATCATGCAGGAATACAAACCCGTTAAATCTGGGAAAGTTCGTGAAATCTACGATCTGGGCGACAGCCTGATCATGGTGGCTTCTGACCGGATCTCCGCGTTCGACCACATTCTGAAAAACACCATTACCGACAAAGGGGCCGTCCTGACCCAGATGTCCAAATTCTGGTTCGACTATACCAAAGACATCATCCCCAACCACATGATCAGTGTGGACCCGGCGGATATGCCTGAATTCTTCCGGACACCGGAATTTGCCGGCAAGAGCATGAAATGCCGGAAACTGAACATGATCCCTGTGGAATGCATCGTCCGGGGCTACATCACCGGCAGCGGCTGGGAATCCTACAAGGAAAACGGCACCGTCTGCGGCATCAAAATGCCCGAAGGGCTGAAGGAATGCCAGAAGCTCCCTGAACCTCTCTTCACCCCCAGCACCAAAGCAGAACTGGGCGACCATGACGAAAACATCACCGAAGAACAGTGCGTCACCTACCTGGAAAAGATCTTCCCGGGGAAAGGCGCCGAATACACCAAGGCCATCAAGGACGCCACCATCGCCCTGTACAAGAAATGCGCCGACTATGCCCATGAAAGAGGCATCATCATCGCCGACACCAAATTCGAATTCGGCCTGAACGAAAAAGGCGAAGTGGTCCTGGGTGACGAAATGCTCACTCCCGACAGCTCCCGGTTCTGGCCCCTGGCAGGCTACGAAGCCGGCAAGAGCCAGCCTTCCTACGACAAACAGTTCGTCCGTGACTGGCTGAAGGCCCATCCCAACAGCGACTACCTGCTGCCCCAGGATGTAATCGACAGGACCATCGCCAAATACAAAGAAGCCTACGAAATGCTCACCGGAAAGAAGTTCGGAGAGTAATTGGAAAAAAGGCGCTGCAGAAGCAGCGTCTTTTTTTGTCAGCGGTCAATGGCCGAAGGAAACCATCTGCTAAAGGCAGATGCTGCTGAATGGAAACGCAGCTGGCGCTGCTAACCTACCACCAGCCTGATGGCTGGTCCCCCGCCCTTGAAAAGGGCGGATATACGCTCGGGTTGACACCCATTGCTTTTTCAGTTCAAAGGCATAATCCCGAGTATTTATTATCCGCCCTTTACAAGGGCGGGGGACCGTTGCGCCTGCGCAATGGTGGTGGGTTAGCAGCCGAAGGCTGCGTTTCCATTCAAAAAATTTGCCTGCAAATTTTTTCCTTCGGCCCCTGCTCTTCCCTCTTCACTCTGCACTCTTCACTACCCTTACCACCCACTCCTGCACCGCCCGGGCGGTTTCCGGGTCGAAGGGGCGCCTGGTGCGGTTGTTGTTGGAGATCACCCGCAGGGCGGCAAAGGGAATTCCCATCCTTCCGGCGATATCCCCAGCTCCGGCAGTTTCCATCTCTTCGCACAGGGCCCCGGTGTTCGCCTCCAGGTCCCGGATGGTGTCCGGGCAGTCGTTCCACCGGTCTGCAGAAGCAATGGTCCCCAGCACCACCCGGCCCCGGGTGTAGGCCGTCCCCCATCTGTCCAGCCACCGGACTGCCTCCCGGTCACAGGGATGGAAAAAGGGCCGGTCCCCGGTGAACTCACTTTCCTTGCTTTCCCCTTCCAGGGCCGCCAGGTCCAGGTAAGAATCCTTCCCGTACCGGGACTGGAACAGGGCGTTCCCGTTGAACCACCGTTCCCCCACCACCAAGTCAAAAGGCTCCAGGTCCACCGGATATCCCCCGGCAGTCCCCTGGTTCAGCACCAGGGCAGGCTGGAACAGGGTGCAGCCAAGGGCCGTGGCGGCAGCTGCGGCGGCGGTGCCGATCCCGGTCCGGCTCACCACTGCCTGCTGCTTCCCCAGTTTCCCGGTCCAAAAAAGGAAATCCCCCTGACGGACTTCCTGGACGTTTTCCAGGGCCTCCCGGAGCACTGCCACTTCCAGCTCCATGGCCCCCTGCAATAAAACCGGCTTTTCCTGTTGGAGAAAAGCCGGTTTTTTGTTGCTCCCTGCCATCCTGTTACTCCAGGGTCAGGGCGAACAGGGTGTCCACCTGCACGGTCACCGTCAGGGCTTTGGGCGCCAGCTGGGTGGAAGCGGCGGCACTGTCCGCCATTTCCATTTTGTTCATCCGGGCCAGGAGCACCGGCTGGGCTGCCACTACGGAACTGGAGGGAATGCTGGCCTGCCGGAGCACGCCGAGACCTCTGCCCCCGGCATTGGCCACAGCCTGGGCGGTATACCGGGCGTTTTCCACGGCCTGGCCGAACAGCTGCCGTTTGATCAGGTCCTCATGTTGGAGGCCGAACCGGACTCCGTTCAGCCGGTTGGCGCTTTCCAGCCCCTTGTCGATCAGGGTACCCAGCTGGTCCAGGTTCTTTTCCTTCACTTCCCAGGCCCCGTACACCTGGTAGCCGGCCAGTTTCTGGCCGCCGTTTTTCGGATATTCATACCGAGGAGACACATTGTAGCTGATGGTGGCAATATCGTCCCGGGCCACCCCCTGGGCCAGCATGCTGTTGATGAATTTCCGGCTGGCTTCTGCCCCTGCCTGCCGGACTTCTTCCAGGGTGGCGCCCTGTTTTTCAAAGGCGAAGTTCACCGTGGCCATGTCCGGATCCACGGTTTTGCTGGCGGTGCCAGTGATCTGGATGGTGTCCAGAGGCTGGTCCGCAAAGGCCGGTGCTGCATGGAGACTGAAAGCCAGGACAGCTGCTGCCAGGAATGCTCCGATTTTTTTCATAGGATCACCTCATAAGAAAATTGTGAACATCGATATTATACCACACTTTTGCAGAAAAATGACCGGTCAGTCACAAGTTTCCTGTTGTTTTTGTTTTTCTCCGGCGGACTCCTCCTCCAGAGCCTTCTGCCAGGCCGGGCAGTCCCCGCTGATGGCCCCGTGGCATTCCTTCTGGCTGTGGCGCTGGGTTTCCACGATTTCTTCCGTTACATCCCCCAGGGTGATCCCCTTCAGATGATCCATGCACAGCCGGTCCAGTTCCCGGTACAGGGAATCGAACACGGAAGACATGCCGCTGGAGATGAAGCAGTTGTTCTCCTCGTTGCCGCTGCGCCATTTGGTATCCACGAACACCGTGCCCATGCCCTGGGCGATTTCATACAGGGAGAACTTTTCCAGTCCTTCGCAGGGGCAGTAGCCCCCTACATGGCCTTCCCGGGTGGTGATGATCCCCATTTTCTTCAGTTTGCCCATGATCTTCCGGACCCGGGCCGGATTGGTGCAGATGTTTTCGGCCAGTTCCTCGCTGGACGCCAGGCACCCCCGGTGGGACAGGTAGACCAGCGCATGGACGGCCACAATAAAATCACTTTTCATAATTGCTCGCAAAGCAGGCCGGACTGTGCCAGCCTGCTTCCCTCCTCTTGTATTCCTTTATTTTTCGTTGAGATATTCCTCGGCGAAATGAACGGCCACGGCCCCATCCGCTGCTGCGGTGATGATCTGGCGCACAGCCTTGGTCCGCACATCCCCTACGGCGAACACCCCGGGGACGGAGGTTTTGGTGTCTTCCCCCGCCACAATGTAGCCGTTTCTGTCCGTTTCCACCTGGCCCTTCACCAGGTCGTTTTCCGGCAGCTGGCCGATGGCCACAAAGAGCCCGTCCACCGGCAGTACGGAGGTTTCTCCGGTCTTCACGTTCTTCAGTTCCAGCCCGGTAAGCTTCTTGTCCGCCTGGAGCCCGGCAACCACACTGTTCCAGATGATCTCCACCCCAGCATCCTTCAGCCGCTGGAGATAGACGGGAGTGGCCCGGAGGGTATCCCGGCGGTGGATCAGGTACACCTTGCTGGCCAGTTTGGCCAGGTACAGGGCGTCCCCTACGGCCGTATTGCCCCCGCCGTTCACCGCCACCACCTTGTCCTTGTAGAAGCTGCCGTCACAGGTGGCGCAGTAGGCCACCCCCCGGTTCACCAGGCCGTCCTCCTGGGGGATCCCCAGTTTCCGGGGATGGGCCCCGGTAGCCAGGATCACCGTCCGGCCCAGGAAAGTGCCTTCGGAAGTTTCCGCCACTTTGGGGTTGGCGGAAAGGTCCAGCTTGGTCACTTCCGCATACACCGTTTCCGCACCGGCCTTTTCCGCCCCTTCCTGCATCCGTTCTCCCAGTTCGAAGCCGTCCACCACTCCCGGGAATCCGGGATAGTTTTCCACATCGCTGGTGGTGGCCATCTGGCCTCCGGGAGAGAGTTTTTCCAGCACGGCGGTGGAAAAGCCGCTCCGGGCCCCGTAAAGAGCCGCCGTATAGCCTGCAGGGCCCCCGCCGATGATCAGGATGTCATAGACTTTGCTCATAATACCCCTTTCTCCTGGAGCCAGGTCTTCACCGCCGCCTTGGAAGGTGGGTTCACCAGCAGTTCACTGCACTGGCCGTCCTTCACCAGCATCAGGCTGGGGATGGTTTCGA
Organism: Acidaminococcus sp. HCP3S3_G9_1; assembly: GCF_052122455.1. Classification (NCBI taxonomy): domain Bacteria; kingdom Bacillati; phylum Bacillota; class Negativicutes; order Acidaminococcales; family Acidaminococcaceae; genus Acidaminococcus; species Acidaminococcus sp. HCP3S3_G9_1. The sequence goes on from NZ_JBQKCH010000012.1 coordinate 24,972, forward strand.
TCTTGTACTGTTCCGCCAGTTCCCGTTCTTCGTCGATGTTGACGCCTCCAAAGGAAACCTTGTCAGCAATTTCCGCCGCCAGCTGGCCCAGGGCCGGTTTCAGCCGTTTGCAGTAGCCGCACCAGGGAGCGGAAAAGCCCACCACCATGGGTTTGCTGCTGTGGAGCACCTCTTTGTCAAAATTGTCTTTGGTAATATGTAAGAAATCCATAAAAATAACCTCCTTGAAGGACCCGTTGGGATCTGTGATACTGTAATTTTAGCAAATACAGTTAAGAAAGTCAAGAGGGGGATGTTGCACATAACGTGCAACATCCCCCTGGTCGGAAGTCAACAGTCATCGGACGAAGGAAGGAATCTGCAACTGCAGGTTCCTGTGAATGGAAACGCCGCCTCCGGCGGCTAACCCACCACCATTGCGCAAGCGCAACGGTCCCCCGCCCTTGTAAAGGGCGGATAATGAGTACTCGGGATTATGCACTTGTACTGAAAAAGCAATGGGCGTCAGCCCGAGCGTATATCCGCCCTTTTCAAGGGCGGGGGACCAGCCGCCAGGCTGGTGGTGGGTTAGCAGCGTTAGGCTGCGTTTCCCTTCCAGGAACCCGTTCCCGGGTTCCTTCCTTCGTCCGCTGACCGCTGACAGGCTGCAGCCCTCGGCATCCTTTTATTTCTCCTCATGGGTCCCCAGCTGGATGGTCACGCAGGCGGCGATCAGCAGGGCGTACACGTAGTAGCAGTACTTCATCACGTCCAGAGGCGAAGTGCCTGCCAGCTGGGTGACGATGAGCATGCCTCCGTCGTGGGGCATGACGCACAGAAAGCTGCAGGCGAAAATATCCACCAGGCTGGCCAGCCGTTTGGGCGCGATGTCATACTTTTTCCCGATCACCTTGGCAATGGGACAGGTGACGATAATGGCAATGGTGTTGTTCACCATGGCAGCGGACAGGAGCCCGCTCAAAAGCCCGATGCCGTATTCCGCCCCTTTCCGGCCGTGGATCCAGCCGGTAATCTTCCCCACCAGCCATTCCACGCCCCCGTAGTACCGGACCAGGCCGATGATCCCGGACACCAGGATGGCCACCATGCTGATGGAGAACATATCCGCCATGCCATCTCCCAGCCCTTTGGCCCAGCCGAAGATGTCCACGGTGCCCTGGAGGAGCCCGATGCACCCGGTAAGGAGGATCCCCCCGAAGAGTACCAGGGCCACGTTGATCCCCATCAGGGCCAATACCAGCACCACCACATAGGGCAGCACCTGGAGCAGGTTGTAATCCCCCACCTGGATGCCTCCCTGGACCTGGCCGCTGACCATATAGAACAGCACCAGGCTCACCAGGGCTGCCGGCAGGGCAATGGCAAAGTTCATCCGGAACTTGTCCTTCATTTTGGATCCGCACCCTTCCGCCGCCGCAATGGTGGTGTCAGAGATCATGGACAGGTTGTCCCCGAAATAAGAGCCGCAGATCACCGCAGCGCACACGGCGGCCGCGTTGAGTCCCGCCCCCTGGGCCACCCCGATGGCCACCGGAGCCATGGCGGCAATGGTGCCCATGCTGGTGCCGATAGCAGTGGAAATGAAACAGCACATCAGGAACACCCCGGGGATCAGGAAGGACGGCGGCACGAACTGGAGACAGAAATTCACCACGGAAGTCTTCCCCCCGATGGCGGCCGCTGCCCCCTGGAACCCCCCGGCCAGGAGATAGATCAGTACGATCATCATCACCCCGGAATCTCCCATGCCGGTGCAGAAGACTTTCAGTTTTTCATCGATGGGGCCCTTTTTCCACAGCATAAAGGCCACCAGGGTCCCGGCCAGAAGGGCCACGTGCCGGGGCAAAAAGCTGAAGGGCTTGGGAATCCCCAGCAGGGTAAAGACCAGCCCGCAGCCGATGTACAAAGCCAGGAAGACAATGAGGGGCAGGAAGGCCACGCCCCCCAGATTGCGGCTGTTTTCGTTTTGATCCATATTTTTTCCTTTCCAAATGCAAAAAAGGTGCTGCCAGGCAGCACCTTTCCGTGTCCGATTTATTTTGCTCCTACGGCCTTCATCACATCGTTGGTGATGTCCACGCCGCCGTCAACTACGGCACCGGCGCTGAGAACCGTGTTGATGCCCTTTTCCTTGGCCACTTTGTGGACTGCGGTCAGGATCTTCTTCCGGATGGGATCAAACAGATCCTGCTCTCTCTTGGCGATCCGTTCGGTCAGGGTGTTGTCCAGGGCCCGTTTGCCGTTGTCGTCCAGGCTGGGGGCCTTTTCCTGGAATTCCTTCTGGGCGTTCTGCTGTTCCAGGCTCATGGCAGCCCGGGCAGAGGCGAAATCAGGATGGTGGGAGAATACGGTATTTAAATCCACATAGCCGATGGTTTCGGCGGCATAGGCCGTAGCCGGAACCAGGGCGCCAGAGTAACCAACGCACACCAGCAGGGCCATAACCAGGGCCATCAATTGTTTTTTCACTGAAAATCATCCTTTCTTCTGTAAGAATCCTTCTAAAGCAACAGCGAATCTAACAGGAGTCATTATATCATGAGTGGTTTTCGGACGCAAGCGAAAAAGGGGGTGTGGATTTTCCACACCCCCGGCCCCGGCTCTCACGCCAATTCATACCCTGCTTCTTCGATGACCTTCTTGAATTCATCCTGGGGGATGTCCCGGTCAGCGGTCACTTTGGCAGTGCCTTTTTCCAGGTTGACGTCCACACTGGATACGCCGGCCATGGCGGCCAGGGCATCATGGACGTGTTTCTGGCAGTTGACGCACATCATTCCATTGACTTTCAGTTCTTTTTCCATTACAGTTCCTCCTTCAATTTCCACAGGCAGTATGCCGTTTTTTCATTTCATCAGTTTCTGCAGGGTTTCGCACAGTTCGTCCACTACAGAATCGTCCCCGGCCCGGATGTCGTTGACCACACAGCTTTTGATGTGGTTGGCCAGGAGCTTTTTATTGAAGGCATTGAGGCCGCAGGTGATGGCACTGACCTGGGTCAGGATGTCCACACAGTACCGGTCTTCTTCCAGCATTTTTTTCACTCCCCGCACCTGGCCTTCGATCCGGTTCAGACGGGTGATCAGGTCCTGATAATCCTTCCCATTCTTGTCCCGCATTGTCTTCAGGTGTTCCATGGTACTATACCTCCGTTACGTATATTGTAGCCATGGAAAAAGGGATTGTCAAGTGACAATCCCTTTTCGGTCAGCGGTCAACGGTCAGCGGCCGATGGAAGCCAAACGCAAATGCGTTTGGCCACGATCAGAAACGCCGCCAAGGCGGCTAACCCACCACCATTGCGCCAGCGCAACGGTCCCCCGCCCTTGTAAAGGGCGGATAAAAACTCGGGACATAAAGTCCCTCGTTTTGAGGTACGCGCAATCCTTCGTTTCAGGGTATGCAGACTTGCTGCCCTGGTGCCCCAAGCAATGGGCCGGAGGCCCGATCGTATATCCGCCCTTTTCAAGGGCGGGGGACCAGCCGCAAGGCTGGTGGTGGGTTAGCAGCTCCCGGCTGCGTTTCCCTTCAACGCCAAACGCCTGCCGCGTTTGGCCTCATTCGGCCATTGACCATTGACCATTGACAGCCAGTGTCACTCCACCGCCTCACAGCACTTGGCACACAGGGTGGGATGCTTGGGATCCTGGCCTACGGTCTTGCTGTAGCACCAGCACCGTTCACATTTCTCCCCTTCGGCAGCTTCCACCAGCACCTTCAGGTCGTCCCGGCCGGTGGCTTCCCCGGCGTCGGTGAGCCCTTCATGGACTTCCGCCTGGGACACGATCAAGAGCGCCGGCAGATCCTTTTCCACGGCCTTCAGTTCCGCCAGGGCATCCCCGGTGGCGAACAGTTCCACCTTGGCATCCAGGGAATGGCCGATGGTCTTGGCCCGGCGGGCCCCTTCCAGCACCTTGGTGATTTCACCCCGGATGGCGATGAAGGCATCCCATTTGGCCTTTAGGTCTTCCTTCACATATTCCGGATGGGCCTGGGGCCAGGGCAGCATCTGCACGCTCTGGGGAGCATCAGCCGGTTTGTTCATATACTGGTACACTTCTTCCATGGTGAAGCTCAGCACAGGCATCAGCATCACCATCAGTTCCCGGAGGATCTGGGTCATGGCGGTCTGGGCAGACCGGCGGGCCTTGCTGTCCTTCCGACTGGTGTACAGACGGTCTTTGATGATATCCAGATAGAAGGAGCTCATGTCCACGGTGCAGAAATCGTGGATGGCATGGAACAGCACGTGGAAATCGTAGGTTTCATAGGCTTCGGTCACGTCCTTTTTCAGGGCTTCGAAGCGCATGAGGGCCCACTGGTCCAGTTCTTCCATGTCGGCAAAGGCCACCTTCTGGGTTTCGCAATCGAAATCATGGGTGTTCCCCAGGATGTACCGGATGGTGTTCCGGACTTTCCGGTAGGCTTCCGCCAGCTGCTTCAGGATCACCGGGGAGATCCGCACATCCTGCTTGTAGTCGGAAGAAGCCGCCCACAGCCGGACGATATCCGCTCCGTACTGATCGATGACTTCCTGGGGCACCACCACGTTCCCCAGGGATTTGGACATTTTCCGGCCTTCCCCGTCCAGCACATAGCCGTGGGTCAGCACGCTCCGGTAGGGAGCCTTGCCGGTGACGGCCACACTGGTCAGAAGGGAGCTCTGGAACCAGCCTCTGTGCTGGTCACTGCCTTCCAGGTACATGTCCGCGGGCCAGCTCAGTTCCGGACGGCGCTTGCATACCCCCATGTGGGAGGAGCCGCTGTCGAACCACACGTCCATGATGTCCTTTTCCTTCCGGAAGTGGGTGCCCCCGCATTTGGGGCATTTGGTCCCTTCCGGCAGCAGTTCTTCGGCGGTGTGGTTCCACCAGGCGTCGCTGCCTTCTTTATCGAAAATGGTGGCGATCTTTTCCACCGTGTCTTCGTTGATCAGAGGTTCCCCGCAGTCTTCGCAGTAGAAGATGGGAATGGGCACGCCCCAGACTCTCTGCCGGGAAATGCACCAGTCATGCCGGTCGGCCACCATGTTGTGGATCCGGGATTCCCCCCAGCTGGGGATCCACTGGACGTCTTCGGAAATGGCCTTCAGGGCTTCATCCCGGAACCCGTCCACGGAAGCGAACCACTGCTCGGAAGCCCGGAAGATAATGGGGTTCTTGCAGCGCCAGCAGTGGGCGTACTGGTGATGGATGGTCTTTTTGCCCAGGATGGCGTTCTGTTCCGCCAGATGTTTGATCACCAGGCCGTTGCTGTCAAAGACGAACTTGCCTTGGAACAGTTCCCCGGCTTCTTCGGTGAAGCAGCCCTTCTGGTCCACCGGGCACAGGATGGGCAGCTTGTATTTCAGACCGGTGAGATAGTCCACGTCCCCATGGCCGGGAGCCGTATGGACGCAGCCGGAACCGGCTTCCTTGTCCACATAGTCAGCCAGCACCACCAGGGATTTCCGGTGGTTGTATTCCGGGAAGGGATGTTCGCATTCCGCATATTCAAAGGCACGGCCTTTGGTGGTCCCCAGCACAGGGCCGAATTCCACCCCGCATTCCTGGGCCACTTTGTCCACCATGTCGGCGGCCATGATCAGCACTTCCCCGTTGTATTCCACCCAGGCATAGTCAAAGTCCGGGTTCAGGGCCACAGCCACGTTGGCAGGAATGGTCCAGGGGGTGGTGGTCCAAATCACCATATAAGCTTTTTTGCCCTTGGCGGCTTCCGGAGTCAGCCCGTTGTCTTTTACCAGCGGCATCTTCACGAAAATGGTAGGCGTCTTCTGGTCGGCGTATTCGATTTCCGCCTCGGCCAGGGCAGTTTCGCAGTGAGGGCACCAGTATACGGTCTTCTTCCCTTTATAGATGTATCCCTTGTTGGCCATGGTGCCGAACACCCGGATCTGTTCCGCTTCGAAATGAGGATCCAGGGTTACATAGGGATGGTCCCAGTCGCCCAGCACACCCAGCCGTTTGAAGTCCTTCCGCTGGGTGTCGATCCACTGGAGGGCATATTCCCGGCACATTTTCCGCAGTTCCACCGGGGACAGCTTGTGACGGTCCACCCCGGTGGCCTTCAGGCAGGCATGTTCGATGGGCATGCCGTGGGTATCCCAGCCGGGGACGTAGGGGGTGTCATAGCCCTGGGCGTATTTGTATTTGATGATGATGTCCTTCAGGACCTTGTTCAGGGCATGGCCCATGTGGATCTTGCCGTTGGCGTAGGGAGGTCCGTCGTGGAGGACGAACTTCTTGTGGCCTGCATGGAGCTTCTGTTTTTCTCCATAGATATCATTTTTATACCAGAAATCCAGGAAATCCGGTTCCCGTTTGGGCAGCCCTGCCCGCATGGGGAATTCCGTTTCCGGAAGATTCAGGGTCGCTGCGTACTTGTCGTCTTTCTTGCTCACTCTTGCACACCTCCAAAAAAAATAAATCCCGTCCCCCGAAAGGGACGGGACAAAAGGGCCCGTGGTACCACCCTCATGACAGCTTTGCTGCCACTCTTGTATGGGATAACGGTCATAACCCGGGTCCCCTACTGCTGGTTCAAAGACCGGCTCCAGAGTGATCTTCCGCAAAAAGCCTCCTGTCCGGGCTCCCACCCTCCCCGGATCGCTGTACCAGCCAGAAGCGTACTGTCTCTGTCATCGCCTGTTGGTTTGAAATTCGTGTTTATTATACACTTCTTAGACCCGGTGGTCAACTGGAAAAGGAGCGGGCCGCCTGGAACATTACGATGCCCCCGGCTACGGCTACGTTCAGGCTTTCCGCCTGGCCGGCCATGGGAATCTTCACCTTCTGATCCGCGGCTTTGAGGAGCTCCGGGGACACCCCTTCCGCCTCGCTGCCCAGCACCAGGGCGGTCTTTGCCGGCCACTGGAGCTTCGTCATGTCTTCCGCCCCTTCCAGGGCCGTGGCCCACAGGGCATATCCGTTTTTCCGGCACCAGGTTTCCAGGTCCGCCGACTCCACCCCGGTAAACACCGGCAGGTGGAACAGGGACCCCATGGTGGACCGGACCACCTTGGGATTGTACAGGTCCGCCGTATCCTTCAGCAGCACCACCCCGGCGGCCCCCAGGGCATCGGCGGTGCGGATCAACGTCCCCAGGTTCCCCGGGTCCCGGATCTGGTCCAGCACCAGCACGAATCCCCGGTCCGGGGCAAAATCCCCCAGGTCTCGGGGCCGGATTTCCACCAGGGCCGCCACACTCTGAGGGTCTTCGGTGGCGGTGATCTTCTGGAGCACCGGCAGGGGCACTTCATACCAGGGCAGGCTGCTTTCTTCCGCCTTTTCGTCCCAGCCTTCCGGCAGCCGGGTAAAGAACAGGGCCCGGATATTCCATTGGGAAGCCAGGGCTTCTTCCACTGCCCGTTTCCCTTCCAGCAGGAACAGGCCCTCCTTCTGGCGGTATTTTTTCATTTTCAGGGAAGCCGCCCGCTTCACCAGGTCATTCTTCAACGATGTCAGGGTACTGATCATATGCCGTCCTCCAGGGCTTCCACACTTTTCCGGCTGCCGATGACCACCAAAAGGTCCCCTTCCGCAAGGGGCTTGGTGGGTTCCAGGGTCATTTCCGTGGAGCCGTCCTGGTGTTTGATGGCCACCACGTTCACCTGGTACTTCCGGCGCACGTCCATTTCCGCCAGGCTTTTCCCAGCCATTTTGGGGCTCAGGTTCACTTCCATCAGGCAGATGTTGTCGGACAGTTCCACAAAATCCAGGATATTGGTGTAGGCCAGGTTGTGGCCCACCCGGCGTCCCATGTCCCGTTCCGGATAGATGATCTTGGTGGCTCCCAGCTTCTTCAGCATCTTCCCGTGGATGGGATTGGAAGCCTTGGCCACAATGGTCTTCAGCCCCGCTTCCCGGAGCAGCATGGTGGCCAGCAGGCTGGGTTCCAGGGTGCCGATGGCCACGATCCCCACGTCGAAATTCCGGATCCCCAGGCTGTTCACCGTCTTTTCGTCGATTACGTCGCAGACCACCGCATGGGTCAGTTTGTCCGCCATGTTTTCCACCACATCTTCATTGTTGTCCACGCCCAGGACCTCGTGACCCAGGGCAGTGAGGGTTTCCGCCACACTGCTGCCGAACCGGCCCAATCCCCAGACGATAAATTGCTGTTTGTTTTTCATGATATCCCCATAACTCCTAACCGATGATGATATGTTCCTTGGGATAATGGATGTGTCCCGAAGGTTTGTTGGCCGCCAGGGCCAGGGCGAAGGTCATGAACCCTACCCGGCCTGCATACATGGACAAAATCAGGATGATCTTGCTGGCAGTGCCGATATGCTGGCTGAGCCCGGTGGACAGCCCCACCGTGGCATAGGCGGACACCACTTCGAAAGCCGCCGCCAGAAAGCTGGTGTCCTCCAGGCAGGTGAGGGCCAGGGTGGCAAAGGCCACCCACAGAAGGGACAGGCTGGTGATGGCGAAGGCCTGGAACAGGGTCTCCTCCCCGATCCGCCGTCCGAAGATCTCACATTCGCTTTTGCCCCGGACCACCTGCCAGATGTTCAGCAACAGCAGGGCAAAGGTGGTGGTCTTGATGCCGCCCCCGGTGGATGCCGGGGATGCCCCGATGAACATGAGGAAAATGGTGAGGATCATGGTGGGCACCCGGAGGCTGTTCAGGTCCACGGAGTTGAACCCGGCGGTCCGGGGGCTCACCGACTGCATGAAGCTGGCCCAGAAGGCATCCCCGGTGCTGAGGCTGCCCAGGGTGGCAGGATTCCGGCTTTCCAGCAGAGCGAACCCGATCATCCCGATGGCGATCAGCAGCCCGGTCACTGTCAGCACCATTTTGCTGTGGAGCTTCAGCCGCTGGAAGTTCCGTTTCTGGAGCACGTCCCGCATCACCGCGAACCCCAGGCCCCCCAGGATGATCAGCAGGCCGATGGACAGGTTCACCACCGGATCCCCCACAAAAGCCGTCAGGCTCTGGTAGTGGCCGAACAGGTCGAACCCGGCGTTGCAGAAGGCAGACACCGCGTGCCAGTAGCCGTAGTAGATCCCCCGGAGGCCGTACTGGGGCCAGAACCGGAAGGCCAGCACCGTGCCGAAGAACCCTTCGATCACCGCCGTGTATTTGGCGATCCGCAGGCTCATCCGCACCACCCCATCCAGTTCGTCCTGGTTCAGGGAAGCCTGGATGTTCAGCCGGGATTGCAGGTCGATCTTTTTCCGCAGCAATACGGAAAACAACGTGGCGAACAGCACCAGTCCCAGGCCCCCCAGCTGGATCAGGGCGATGATCACCAATTGGCCGAAAGTAGAAAAATACGTCCCTGTATCCACCACCACAAGGCCGGTGACACAGGAGGCGGAAGTGGCGGTGAAGAGAGCGTCCACAAAGGACAGCCCTGCCCCTTCCCGGCCGGCAAAGGGCAGCATCAGCAGCAGGGCCCCGGCCAGGATCAGCCCGGCGAAAGTCAGGGCGATCAGCTGGGAAGGGGAAAAATGTCTAATCTGGTTCAAAGCCCCTCCACCTTATTTCCGGACCATTTCCGAAGAGATTTCCTTCAGGGAAGCGGCGCCGCACATTTCCATGGTGTCCGCCAGTTCCGCCCCCAGTTTGTCCGCCAGGAGTCTGGCGCCTTCCTTGCCGCCCCCATAGACCGCGTTTACGAAGGGACGGGCAATGAGCACCGCGTCAGCTCCCAGGGCCAGGGCCTTGAACACATCCACACCGCTGCGGATGCCCCCGTCCACAAAGATCTTCATGGTGCCGCCTACGGCCACGGCGATTTCTTCCAGCACTTCCGCCGTTGCCGGGCTCTGATCCAGCACCCGGCCCCCGTGGTTGGAGACAACGATGGCGGAGGCTCCGGCTTCCCGGGCCTTCAGGGCGCCTTTGACGCTCATGATCCCCTTGATGATGAAGGGCAGACCCGCGTCTTTGATGATGGCTTGCATTTCTTCCACGGATTTGCTGCCCGCAGGGGGAACGAAGTTCTTCAGGAAGGGCAGACCGGCCGCATCCACGTCCATGGCCACGGCAAAGGCCCCGGATTGTTTCACCAGGTCCATTTTTTCAGCGATCATCTGGGCATTCCAGGGTTTCACCGTAGGCACCCCCACGCCTCCGCAGGCCTTGATGGCAGCGGTGGCTCCCTGCATCACCTGGGGATCCATCCCGTCCCCGGTAAAGGCGGCGATGCCGGCTTCCGCGCACCCGGGCACCAGTTCCGCATTGTAGGTCACATCATTGTATTTGTCGCTGTAGTGCATGGCCACAGCCCCTACCGGACCGGCGAAAATAGGATATTTGAAGGTCCGTCCGAACAGTTCGATGGAAGTGTCCACCGGCCGTTTTTCGCAAAGGGTATCCATCACCACACGGATGTCCTGCCATTTGGCGTAGTTCCGGATGGCCGTATCCCCCACTCCTTTGGCCCCGGGGCCGGGAATGGTATTCCGGCAGGCAACCCCGTTGCACACCGGGCAGCCCTTGCATTTACCCAAACATTTTCTGGCATTTTCCATAACTTCCTTGAAATCCATATCTGTCACTCCCCTGTAGTAGGAGGCACCGCCTCCAGATTCGAATCCTATTATACCACATTGGAGCCCGGATGCTCCCCCCAACCGTAGGCGGCAGGCAGAACATACACCCATCCAGGAAGAAGTGAAATGCTCCCTCAACCGTAGGGGCGGCAGGCCCGGCCGCCCGCCAGTGTGGCCAGGGGGTAAGTGGGTAAGTGATCAGGGGGTCAGGTGACTTTTCTCTGCCCCTTTATCTTTTTTATATCCGCCCTTTTCAAGGGCGGGGGACCATTGCGCCTGCGCAATGGTGGTGGGGACGACATCAAAGCCGCCTCTCTCAAAATCCAGGGGACCATTGCGCCTGCGCAATGGTGGTGGGTTAGCAGCCCCGCCGGGCTGCGTTTCCATCCAGGAGCATCTGCCTGGGGCAGATACTCTTCCCTCTGCACTCTGCACTCTTTTCCCCTTGCGCTCCCCCTCAAAATACGCTATAATACCCACATACAAATGGATAAAACCTTCCTGCGTATGGCACAGGGGCAGGAGGGATCATGAGGACCTGGCATTGAAAAATGTCCGGTCCTCTTTTTTGGTGTTCTACCTGGCACATTCTACAATGAGGTGATTGTATGTCAAACGCAAGCCAAGTACTGCAGGAACTGTTTTCCGGGGTCTTCGCCATGGGCGACTGGACCATCTGGGTCATGCTGGCCATCGGGGCCATCCTGATCTGGCTGGGGGTCCGGAAGGGCTACGAGCCGGTGCTCCTTTTCCCCATGGGGGTGGGCTGCATCCTGGCCAACATCCCCGGCCATTTTGCCGTCATGCCCACCGGGGGCGGTGAACCGGGCTTCCTTACCGTACTGTACAACATGGGCATCGCCAACGAACTGTTCCCGGTGCTGATCTTCATCGGCATCGGCGCCATGTGCGACTTTACCCCCCTGATCCGGGCTCCCTACATGATGCTGTTCGCAGCCGCCGCCCACCTGGGGATCTTCGCCGCCACCCTCTGTGCCACCCTGGTGGGCTTCCCCTTCAACGAAGCCGCTTCCATCGGAATCATCGGCGCTGCTGACGGCCCCACCACCATTTTCGTGGCCCAGAAATTCGCCACCGAGATGCTGGCTCCCCTTACCGTCACCGCCTTCTGCTACATGTCCCTGGTGCCCATTATCCAGCCTCCTGTGGTGAAGCTGCTGACCACCAAAGAAGAACGGCGGATCCGGATGCCCTATCACGAAGAAAAGCCCGTATCCCAGACAGCCCTGTTCCTGTTCCCGCTTATGGTCACCCTGATCGCCGGGATCATCGCTCCCATTTCCGTACCCCTCATCGGGGCCCTGATGTTCGGGAACCTGCTGAAAGTGTCCGGCTGCTGCGACAGCCTGTCCAACTGTGCCCAGAATGAACTGACCAACCTGGTGACCCTGCTCCTGGGGATCACCGTAGGAGCCACCATGACCGCGGAAAACATCCTGACCCTCCAGGTGCTGAAGATCCTGGCCCTGGGTGCGGTGGCCTTCATCTTCGATACGGTGGGTGGCCTGCTGTTCGCCAAAATAGCCAACCTGTTCCTGAAAAAGAAGATCAATCCCATGATCGGGGCCTGCGGCATTTCCGCCTTCCCCATCTCCGGCCGGGTCATCGCCCGGATGGCCCTGAAGGAAGACCCCACCAACTTCATCATCCAGTCCGCCATCGGAGTGAACGTGGCCGGACAGGTGGCCAGCGTAGTAGCCGGCGGCCTGGGCATGGCCCTGATCCCGGTGTTAATGTAAAGGAGGCAGAAACATGGATTCCGTAACCGCAGCCCTGCAGCTTCTCGTCATCGCCTACCCCACCCTGTTCGTGGTCATGGCCCTGTTCGCCGGCCTGACCTGGGGTCTGACGAAACTGTTTCCGGCGAAAGAATAATGTGTGCTGCAGGAGCAGCACACCGGTCGCGGATCGCGGCCCCAAAAAGGAGGCTGCTGTACGTTCTGTGCAGCAGCCTCCTTTTGGTTCTCACATCTTCTTTTCCAAATACACCGTCTTGTGCTTCTTCCCGGGCAGCTGCTTTTCTCCGATCACCTGGAACCCCAGGTGCAGGTACATGGCTTTCAGCCAGGGATGGGTATCCGCCGTGCCCAGGGTTACCGCCGGGGCCTTCAGCTGCTTTTTCAACACCTCTTCCTCCACCCAGTGGAGGATTTTTTTTGCGTACCCCTGGTGGGCATAATCCGGGTCCGTAATGAACTGGCCGATATGGGGCAGTGCCTTGGGCCCCGGGTGCCCTCCCCAGGGCATCCGCAGGGAAATGGCGCTGATCAGCTTCTCCCCCTCGAACCACCCGTAGGTGGGCTGGGTGGCCAGCCACTGTTTTTCGTCCTCCAGGGTGGCGTCCATGGCGGAAAAGCTGATGGGATACTGCCGGTCCGTCTGGTAGCTCCGGTGGAGCACATCAAAATAGATTTCCGCATCCTCCACGGTCAGCTGACGCGCGTATGCCACAGCCCATCCCCTCCTTCCTGTTCCAGCACCTGGCAGGCCAGGCAGCTGTTGTTCAAAAACCGGTTCAGGAACTGCCGGGTCCGCTGTTCTTTCGGGTGGCTCAGCACCTGGTCCGCCGTTCCCTGTTCCACGATCAGGCCGTTTTCCATGAAGATCACCTGGTCGGCGATTTCCCGGGCAAAGGCGATTTCGTGGGTGACGATGATCATGGTCACCTTCCATTCCCGGGCGATCTTTTTAATCACCGTAAGCACTTCTCCCACCAGCTCCGGATCCAGGGCGGAAGTGGGTTCGTCGAACAGGATTACCTTGGGATTCATGGCCAGGGCCCGGGCAATCCCCACCCGCTGCTGCTGTCCCCCGGACAGCTGGATGGGATAATAGTCCCGGAACTGGTCCATATCTACCTCTTTCAGGCAGGCCAGGGCCCGTTCCCGGGCTTCCTGCCGGCTCTTTTTCTGGACGGTTACCAGCCCCTCCATGACGTTTTCCAGCACGGTCATGTGGGAAAACAGGTTGTACAGCTGGAACACCATGGCGGTGTTCCGGCGCACCTGGAGGATCTCCTTTTTGGAGGCATGGGCCATATCCACCGGCTTGTCCTCATCCAGCTGGAGGGTCCCCCCGTCCGCCTGGCCCAGAAAGTTGATAGTCCGCAAGAAAGTGGTCTTCCCGCTGCCCGAGGGCCCCAGGATCACCGTCACGCTGCCGGTGGGCACCTCCATGCTCACATCCCGGAGCACCGTCCGGTTCCCGAATTTTTTCAACACATGTTCCAACCGGATCACAATGCATTCCCCCTTCTGAACCGGCTCAGACGAAATTCCAGCCGGTCAAACACAAATTCAAAAAATACCCCCATGGCCCAGTAAATACAGGCCACTGCCATATAGGCTTCGAAATACTGGGAGTTGTCTTCACAAAACAGTTTCGCCGCTCCGAACAGTTCAATCACCGTGATCACGAACACAATGCTGGTGCTCTTCATGGTGGACAGGAACTGGTTGGCGAAAAGAGGCAGGGCGAACACCGCCGCCTGGGGCAGGATCACCCGCCGGTAGGCCTGGAGCCAGGTCATCCCGATGGACTGGGCTGCTTCCAGCTGGCCTTCCGGGATGGACTGGAGAGCCGCCCGGAAGATTTCCGTCAGATAGGCCCCGGTGTGGAGGGTAAGCCCCACCACCGCAATCTGCAGAGCCGTCACCTTCTCCACATGGAGCACCACATGGCCTTTCTGGGCCAGGGCCATCAGCAGGAGAGGCACCCCGTAATACACCAGGTACAGCAGCACCATGTTGGGCAGGCTCCGGCACACCAGCACATACAGCCGGGCCAATTGGGACAGCACCGGCACCTTCCGGATCTCCACCAGGCAGCAGATGAGGCCCAGGATGGCTCCCAGGACCACACTGGCCAAAGTCAGCCCCAGGGTCACCTTCACATAGGGAAGCACCGCCTGAAGGGCGGCCCAGAAATATTCTCCGTCCAAAAACGGTTCATTCATTGAGAGCCACCTCCTTCAGCTGGGTCTTCCGGGCCCTTTGGGCCACATTGAAATGACTTTCCACCTGCCGGCCCGCCACCGCCAGGGCAAAGATCAGGATACCGTACAAAATGGCGGCGTCCACATACAGTTCCAGATACCGCTGGCTGTTGCCCCCCATCAGGTCCGCCTGGCGCATCATGTCCACGATCCCCACGTTAAAGATCAGGGCAGTGCTTTTCAGGGTACTGATGATTTCGTTCAAAAGGGGAGGAATGGACAGCACCAGGGCCTGGGGCAGGATCACCCGCCGGTACACCTGGCAGCTGGTCATCCCCAGGCTGGCGGCGGCTTCCTTTTCTCCCGAGGCCACTGCCAGGATGCTGGACCGGAGGATTTCCGCCCCATAGGCCCCCACATGGAGGACGAAGATCACCAGGATGAACAGCATGGGAGGCAGTTCATTCACGTCCAGCCCCATTTTCTGCAGCAGTTCCGGCACACCGAAATACACCACGAACAGCTGGACCAGGAAGGGGGTGCTCCGGATAAAGGAAATGAACACCCGGGTCAGCAGGTTCAGCCCGGGGATCTTCTTCACCCGGATCACCGCCAGCCCCATCCCCAGGAAAATCCCCAGGACCCCGGACACCAGGGTAATGAACAGGGTCACCGGCAGATAGCTGGCCAGTGTGGGGAACGAGGCCGCCATGTACTGGACACTGAAAAAACTTCCCATGCTTGCTTTCATCCTTTCTTCTTATTGAGGCTGGACCGTGTAGTCCTTGCCCAGGTATTTGATGGAAATCTGCTTTAAGGTTCCATCTTCCTTCATCTGTTTCAGTACCTTGTCGATTTTGTCCGCTACGGTCTGCATGGCCGGATCCTTCCGCAGGAGGAAGTAGGTGGGCACGGACTGCATGACGCCGCCCACTGCCTGGACCGGCAGGTTCTGTTCCTTCCGGGCCACATTCACCACGTATTCATATTCCCCGGCGGCATCGGCCCGGCCGGTGGCCACCAGGTTCAGGTTTTCTGCAGCTCCCTTGTCAGAATAGATAGGATCGATTCCCGGATTGTGGGTCTTGTTGAATTCCTTCACCAGATCGTTGAATTCCGAGTTGGAGGTGACTGCCACTTTTTTCCCGGCCAGGTCGTCGAAGCTCTGGATATCCGTCCGGCCTTCCTTTACCACCAGTTTCCGGGCGGTATAGTTGTTGCTTTCTTTCGTATAGATGTATTTCTTCTCCCGGGTGGGATTCCGGCGCATCTGGTTGGCGATCATATCCACCTGCTTGGATTTCATGGCCACAAAGGCCGCATCCGGGCTCATGGGCTTGAATTCAAAATGGAGGCTGGGATCCCGCTTTTCCACTTCTTTCAGCACTTCCACGTCAAAGCCGGTCAGGTTCCCTTTATCGTCCGTAAAGGAGAAGGGCTTGGCCGTACCCCGGGTGGCCACCACAATGGCCTTTTTGTCCCCGCCGGTCTTGCTGCTGTCCTTGGCAGCCTGCTGACCGCCGCAGCCGGCCAGTCCAAGGGCCAGGAGCCCGGCAGCTGCCAGGGCCAGTACTTTTTGGAATTTCTTAGTCATGTTCATATCCCCTTTCATCATACAACAGAGGCAGGATCTCCCCCAGGTTTCCCCGGGGCCAGTCTGCCATTTTATCCAACAGTTTCCGGGTCCAGGCTTCTCCTTTGGCCCGGATCAGCTTCTCTTCCAGATCCTCTTCGGAAAATGGATGCTGGGGGCTGCCCAGAGGATCCGGCACTTCCGCTTCCACCGGCTCTCCTTCCAGGGTCACCGCGGTGACCACTGTCCGGCGGACGGTTTTCTCCACAGGAGGCAGGTCGTTGGCCCGATGGAATTTGGGGAGAGCCTGCCGGAAGGCTTCCGGCACCTGGGGCAGATTGAAGAGGCTGTCCTCTTCCCCGCCCCGGGTCAGGATCTGCCATCCCACGTATTCTATGGAAAATTTCCCTTCCTTCCCGGTTTCCGGGGCCGGATAGTGGAGGGCTTTGTCCGCTCCCGGAGGAAAATGGAAAGTCACTTCCCGGAGTTTGTCCAGGGTGTACCCCCGCCGGAACAGTTCCCGGCAGGCGGCGGCTCCTCCAATGGCGGCACTGCAGTAGGGATGGAGCTTCATCCACAGGCCCGGAGCAAGGATCTGCCCCGGGTTCAGCCATTTTTGCTCCAGTTCTTCCGGATCCAGGGTCAGGCTGCCGAACACCTGCTGCCAGCCGTTGTCGTTATTGAAAGGCCGCAGGCTGGCGGTGACCCGGGTGTACCGGATCATCTCCCAGGCAAACACCGCGTTCCGGGCGGCGAACCCGGCGTGGAGAGGCTTTCCATCGCTGCCGGCTTCCAGCCCCAGGCCCGCCGACTGGGTGGCCCCCAGGGACAGGAGATTGGCGGCAGCTTCCGGTCCCAGCTGCTTCAGGCTGGCCAGGGCCCCGGCCCCTCCGATGGAACCCAGGGTCCCGGTGGAATGCCAGCCCTGGCGCTTGTGCTGAGGATTCAAATACCCTCCCAGGATCCCTTCCAGTTCCGCCCCCACATTGTAGGCGGTGAGGAAGGCTTTCACGGGCACTTCAGGAGTACTTTCCGCCAACAGCACAGAAAACAGTACGGTGCTGAAATGACCGGCAATGCTGGACTGGGCATCGTCCAGATCCAGGTAATGAGACTGGAACCCGTTGAAAAAGGCCGCCATAAAAGGATGGCTGGTGCCTGGCAGACCCAGGAGATGGGCTCTGCCTGGAAAGGTTTCTACCCACCGGGCCATTTTCTGTACCTGGGGTTCCCGGGCCGCCTGAAGAGCGGAGGCCAGGTAATCCAGGAAAGCTATCTTGCTTTGCCGGAAAAGATCCGGACGCCGGTCCAGATCCGTCTGGCGGATCAGGTGGACCAGCGTCGCCGTTACTTCATCCATCATCTTACTTCCCAAACTTCTCCGCCCGGTCATTGGGTTCTTCCCAGATGCTCATGTCCGGGCCTTTGGGGACGATCCGGGGGAAATCTTCGTAGGGGGTGTGGTCCACATAGTAGAACCGCTTCCGCATGGAGTCGAAGTCGGTGTTCCCGCCGAAGGCCGGGTTGCTGTACAGGTCCTTGGCGTAGTTCCACAGGTTGGGGTAATCCACCAGGCGCTTCTTGTTCACGTAGTACTTCTGGTAGAACACCAGGTCGAACCGGCTCAGGGTCACGAACAGCCGGATGTCCGGGTCGGTGATGGTGTCTCCCATGAGATACCGGCGGGTGGCCAGACGGTTTTCCAGCCAGTCCAGACGGTTGAACACCTTTTCATAGTAGAATTCGTAATCCTTCTGGCTGGTGACCAGGGCGGCCAGGTTCACCGCCAGGTTCACGTCGGCGTAGATGATGTCGTTGAGGGCATCGATGTCGTCCCGCCGGTCTTCCGGATAGATGTCGGGAGCGTCGGGACTGATGTACTTGGTCCAGGCCACGGCGATTTCTGTAGTCAGGTCGTGGTAGTCGTTGTTCACTACAGCACCGGTGGTCACGTCCACAATGGCAGGCACCGTGGAGCGCTGGTCATAGGCGGGGTTTCCTTTCCGGTAGGCTTCTCCCAGGGAGTGGATCTTCAGCACCGGGTCCACATTGTCCGGATCCAGGGTGAAGAACCAGTCCCCCACCACCCCGGCGGGACGGAGAGGATCCACCACCCCTTTGGAGATTACCTTGTCCAGGCCCAAAAGGTCGATGGCAATGGCCACCCGGTTGGCCCAGGGGCAGTGCTTGGACCAGACCAGACGGTACCGGCCCGGTTCCACCGGCAGCTGGTCCGGACCTTCCCCGAAGGGAGTGGTGAACTGGGGTTCCTCATCGTCGGCGTATTTCTGCCGGCGGTTGAAGTTGGAGGCGTCCTGGCCTTCATATTCCTTCTGGACCGTATGGGCCCGGGGGTTGCTGGAATGGAATTCGGAAAAGTCGATGGGGCAGGGATTCATGGCCCGTTTTACAGTAATGTCCTTCCAGGCGGCGGCGATTTCCGGATCCTTGATCCGGGCCAGTTTGGCGGCGTGGATGTCGATTTCAGTCATGATGATTCTCTCCTTTGTACAGAACCCGGGATTGCGGGGTTAATGTATAGTATTTTTATATGGATTAGGAGTAAAAAAAAGAAAGCTCCCGTCCCTATTGGGACGAAAGCTTTGGCTCCGTGGATCCACCCAGTTTCGCTGCCCTGTTGCCAGGTGCAGCCTCAGAGGCAGGACAATCCTCCTGCCTGACAGGGTAACGGCTGTCAGTCGGAAAGTCTACTGAGGGCCGGGCCCTGTTGGACTTTGCACGCTCAGAAAGGCACTTCAGATCCCGTAGTCATCCCCGCTTCCACTGTCCGGGTTCGCTGCCTGCATTCCAGGGTCCTACTCTTTTTCGTCATTGCGTTTGTTTTGAAATTATGGGAAGATGATACCATTGAATTGATAGTATGTCAATAGGAATTAAAGAAAATGTGGTTAGGTGATTAGGTGGTTAGGTGGTTAAGTGATTAACGGGTCCGCGGCTGATGGATGCCAGATGCTCAAGCATCTGCCTTCGAACACGAAAAACCGGCGGCCGGGATGGGCTTCCCTTCGGGAAGCCCCTACCACGTTGGGGTCAAAGATGCAACAGAAAATCAGAGAAACGGGGTTGTCAAAAAATCCGTTCCTGTGACCGTTGTATCCAACATCCGACCCCAACGGCGTAGGGGCGAGCCCCAGGCACGCCCGTCCCGGCCGCCGTTTTTATACGTTCCCAGGAACCCGCCCCGTGGGTTCCCTCCTGCCGCTAGAGACTAGAGACTAGTGACTGTCAGCTCATGACCACCTGCCCCCGGCAGATGATTTCCATCGGCGTGAGACGTGAGACGGAAAAGCGGCCCTGTTCCCTTCTTCAGGTTACAAACTCATTCTGTTCCGATCCATGTTATAATATTAAAAATAACAGAAGGGAATAAAAAGATGCTGACCATAGAACTCATACAGTCATTATGTCATCAAGGTAAAATACAATGGACAAATCATGTAATGCAGCGTCTAATCAAACGCAACATATCTCGGGAAGATGTTAAAAATGCCATTGCCTCAGGAAAAGTGATTGAATATTACCCTGACGACTTTCCCTATCCCAGCTGTCTAATTTTAAGTCTTGCCTTGAAAAGTGGGCCTCTGCATATTGTTTGCGGAGTTGGAGATGGTATTCTCTGGATTATCACTGCCTATAGGCCTGACCCGTTGCAATGGGATGATACTTTCTCTCACAGAAAGGAGTAGTCTGAAATGAAATGTTTTTTATGCAAAGGAACCCTTGAAAATAAACTGACAACCTTCATGGTCGATTTGGGAAACTGCATTGTTATTGTCAAGAACGTACCCTCTCAAGTTTGTACACAATGTGGTGAAGTTTCTTATTCTGATGAAGTGGCCGCCCGTCTGGAACAACTTGTCGACCAGGTCAAAAATTCACTGACCGAAATTGCAGTAATCAATTATCCATCTGCTGCGTGAATAGGTTGGAAAAGGCCGCCGGAAAATCCGGCGGTCTTTTGTTTCATCGTGAGTCGTTCATCGTTTCGGATGCCAGATGCTGCCGCATCTGCCTTTGAACGTGAAACCCTCCGGCCGGGATGGGCTTCCCTTCGGGAAGCCCCTACCACGTTGGGGTCAGAGATGCAACAGAAAATCAGAGAAACGGGGTTGTCAAAAAATCCGTTCCTGTGACCGTTGTACTCAACATCCGACAGCAACGCCGTAGGGGCGAGCCGCAGGCCCGCCCGTCCCGGCCTCCGCTTTTTATACGTTCCCAGGAGCCCGCCCGGCGGGTTCCCTCCTGCCGCTAGAGACCAGAGACTAGTGACTGTCATCTGACCGGGGCTGCTGCCAACCAACAGCCCCTCCCCCTTGCCCCCGTCCCCCATCTGTTCTATACTAATACCCGTGACCAATAGGAAAGGATGCCTGTCAATGGAAAAATACATCGATATCAATGAAAACGGCCTGAGCGTCCGGTGCAAGCTGTTCTACCAGAAGGACTTCCGGAACATCCCCAACCTGGCCATCTGCACCCACGGGTTCGGGGGCAACAAGGAGAACCATTCCGCCGCCAAGTTCGCCCAGCAGCTGATTACCAAGTACAAGGGGTACGGGGCCCTGGTGTTCGACTGGCCCTGCCATGGGGCGGATGCCCGGAAGAAGCTGGTCCTGGAAGAATTCATGACCTACCTGACCCTGGTGGTGGACTATGCCCATAAAGAACTCCACGCCACCACCCTGTACAACTACTCCACCAGCTTCGGGGCCTACCTGACCTTGAAATACATGGCGGAAGTGGGGAATCCCTTTAAAAAGGTGGCTCTCCGGTGCCCGGGGATCCACATGGCCCAGCTGGTAAAGAACTACCTGAGCCCGGAAGAAATGGAAAAGCTGGAAAAGGGCAAGGAAGTCCAGGTGGGCTATGAACGGAAGATGAAAATGGACAAACAGTTCGTGGAAGACCTGGAAAAATCCGATGTGCGGAAGTACGAGTACTTTGACTGGGCCGATGACATGCTGATTCTCCACGGGACCAAGGACAAGCTGGCCCCCATCGAGGATTCCCGGGAATTTGCAGAAAACAACGTAATTACCTTCATCCCGGTGGAAAATGCCAACCACACCTTCTCGGATCCCAAGACCAGCGATTTCGCCGCCCATACCATAGTAGAATTCTTCGGACCGGACACAAAAAAAGAGGACTGACTTTCGTCAGTCCTCTTTTTTTGTCTCAAACAAGGCTTCCACAAACTGCTGGGGATCGAAGGGGCGGAAATCCATCATCCCTTCTCCCACGCCGATCCACTTTACATCCAGCCCCAGTTCTTCCTTGATGGCGATCACCACGCCCCCTTTGGCGGTGCCGTCCAGCTTGGTGAGCACCACCCCGGTCACATGGGCGGTTTCCAGGAAGATTTTGGCCTGGCTGATGGCGTTCTGGCCGGTGGTGGCGTCCAGCACCAGCAGGGTCTCATGAGGCCCGTCGGGGATCTCTTTCCGGATTACCCGGTAGATCTTGTCCAGTTCCTTCATGAGATTGGTTTTGTTGTGGAGCCGTCCGGCGGTATCCACGAACAGCACATCCGCCTTCCGGGCAATGGCCGCCTGGACCCCGTCGTACACCACTGCCGCCGGGTCCGCGCCGTCCCCGTGGGCGATCACGTCCACCTGGGCCTTCTTCCCCCAGATCTGGAGCTGTTCCGTAGCCCCGGCCCGGAAGGTGTCCGCAGCGCACATCATCACCTTGTAGCCCATCAGCCGGTAATAGTTGCTGAGCTTGCCGATGGTGGTGGTCTTCCCCACCCCGTTCACCCCCACCACCAGCACAATGGAGGGATGGCCTTTGAACCGCATCCGGGGCCCGTTGGTCTTCAGCAGGTCCGCAATGTAGTTTTTCAGGAAGGGCAGAGCCTCTGCCGGGGATTTGATCTGCCGGGTGGCAGCAGCCTTCCGGAGGGCGGCCATGATCTTTTCCGTGGTCTTGATCCCCACGTCCCCGGCCACCAGGATCATCTCCATCTCATCCATGAAGTCCTCGTCCAGGTCCACACTGGCCCCCACCAGGTCCTCCATCCGTTCGGTGAAGTTTTTCCGGGTCTTGCTGAGCCCGTCTTTCAGTTGTTCCATAAAACTCATGATTCGGCTACCTCCGATAATTTCACAGACAGCACCCGGGACACCCCGGATTCTTCCATGGTGACCCCGTGGAGCACGTCCGCGGCTTCCATGGTCCCCTTCCGGTGGGTGATCACGATGAACTGGGTCTTCTGTCCGTATGCTTTCAGGAATTGGGCAAAACGGTCGATGTTGGTTTCATCCAGAGGGGCGTCGATTTCGTCCAAAATCACAAACGGCGCCGGCTGGTAGGTCAACAGGGCAAAGAGCAGGGCGATCACGGTGAGCGCCCGTTCTCCCCCGGAAAACAGGGACAGGTTCCGCATCTTTTTCCCCGGGGGTTGGGCCTCGATGTCGATGCCCGATTCCAGGAGATTCTTCTCATCCAGGATCCGCAGCCGGGCCCGTCCCCCGCCGAACAGTTTCTCGTAACAGTCGGCGAAATACCCGTTGATCTTGGCGAAGGCCTCCCGGAACCGGCGGGTCATGTCGCTGTTGATGCCGCTGATCACCGTTTCCAGCCGTTCCCGGGCCTGGACCATGTCCTCATACTGCTTCTTCAAAAAGTCGTACCGGTCTTTGGCCGCCCGGTATTCCTCCTGGGCCGCCTGGTTCACCGGTCCCAGGTCCGCCAGTTCCCGGGCCGCCCGGGCTTCCCGTTCCTTCAGTTCCCCTTCGGGCAGGTCATCGGGAAGGGCTTCCTGCCGGGCGGTTTCCTCCGTGAGCCCGTAGGCTTCCTGGAGCTGCTGCCGGCAGTGTTCCCCTTCTGCCGCCTTCTTTACCTGGTCCATTTCGCTGTTGTGGATCTTCTGGCGGAGGCTGGCCTCCTGGCCCTGGAAGATCACCCCCTGCTGGGTCAGCTCCTGGCGTTTCTGCAGCAGGGCTTCCCGTTCTTCCAGGAATTTCTGCCGGGCCCCGTCGCTGCCGGCCAGTTCCTGTTCCAGGGCAGAAATCTGCCCGCCCAGTTTTTCCAGGGCCTTTTCACAGCTGCCGATGGTCTGTTCCATCTGCCGGGATTCCTCTTCTCCCCAGGTGATCTCTTCCTGGGTCCTCTGGCCCATCCGGTCCATGGACTGGATCCGGTCGTTCAGGGCCTGGAGCTGGCTTTCCCCGGCATTTACGGCAATCAGGGCATCCTGGTGCCGGCGGGCGGCCCCTTCCAGCTTTGTCCGCTGTTCCACCAGCCCGTCGCTGAGGGCCTGGGCCGCTTTTTTCCCTTCCACATCGGCATTTTCCAGCTGTTCCACCTGGGGCGCCAGTTCCTTTACCTGCTGCTGGAGTTCCAGGAAAGCCTCCGCCCCCTGGCGTTTTTCCGCCAGGAGCAGTTCCAGGTTCTCCTGCTGGCGTTTTTTCTGGGCTTCTTCCTGCTGGACCCGGGCGGCCGCCCCGGCCTTTTCCACTGCGATTTTCTGGAGGGCATCCAGGGCCTCCTGACGCTTCTCCTTTACCCGGCGTCCCTTGTCTGCCAGGCCGTCCAGAGCCTGTTGGAACTCCTTCCCGGCAGTTTCCAGCTGGACTGTTTCTTCCGTAAGACGGTGGATCTCCTGCTTCCGGGACAGGAAGCTTTTCCCCTGCTGTTTCTGGCCCCCGCTGAGGGAACCTCCGGCGTAGACCACATCCCCTTCCAGGGTCACGATCCGCACCCGCATATCCGCCTTCCGGGCCGCTGCCAGGGCATGATCCAGATTGTCCGCCACCAGCACCTGGCCCAGCAGGAACCGGACCGCCGGCTGGAGGGCAGGATCGCACCGGACCAGATCTCCGGCGATGCCGATGATCCCCGGACACCCCAGGGCCGCTTTTTCCCGGGCGCCCAGGGCCCGGGGCCGGAGGGTATCCAGAGGCAGGAAGGTGGCCCGTCCCCCCTGGACCTTTTTCAGATGGGCAATGGCTGCCTGGGCCGTGGGGGCATCCTGGGTAATGATGTTTTGGAGGGCACCCCCCAGGGCGGTTTCCAGGGCCGTCACATAGGCATCCTCCACAGTGAACAGCTCCGCCACCACACCGCAGATTCTTTCCCGGAAGGGTGCCCGGGCCTCCAGCACCGTCCGGACCCCTTTGCTGAACCCTTCATGCTCCCGCTCCATGGCGGCCAGCACCTGGAGCCGTGCCTTTTTCTGGTTCAGGGTCCGCCGGTTCTGTTCCAGGGCCCCTTCCTGTTCCCGGTAGGCCCGGATGCTCTGTTCCAGGGCCCCGTTCAGCTGCCGGGCGGTTTCTTCCAGCTGCTGTTTCCGGTCTTCCAGGGTTTCCAGGCTGTCCTTTTCCCCCTGGAGGGCGGCGGTCACTTCCTGGAGAGCCTCTTCCGCCTCCCGGACCTTTTCCTTCAGGCTTTCCTGCTGCCGGTGGATCCGGTCCTGTTCCTGGCGGACCCCTGCCAGTTTGTTCCGGGTCATCACCAGGGTCCGCATGCTGTCAAAGGCCTGTTCCTGCCAGGCCTTCAGTTTTTCTTCCCCCTGGCGGACGGTTTCCGTCAGGGTCTCCTTTTCAGCGGCGGCGCTTTCCAGGCGCTTTTTGGCCCGGTACTGGGTTTCTTCCAGCCGGTCGTATTCCTCCGTCACCAGGTCCAGGTTCTCCTGGTTCCGGGCCAGTTCCTCTTCCAGGGCGGACCGGTTTTTGGCCAATTGGTCCATCCGGTTCCGGCTCTGCTGGATCCGTTCCTCCTGGACCGCCTTCTGGCTCCGGTACCCGGCGGCTTCCTTTTCCCGGGCCAGGATCTGTTCCTGGTAGGCGCTGTAGGCGTTTTCCCGTTCCTGGAGCCGCTGTTCCAGGGCTTCCTGCTGTTTGCCCAGGGCCCCGGACAGTTCCGCCAGTTCCTTCAGCTGGGTTTCCAGCAGGGTGAGTTTTTCCGTGAGCCGGGCCTTTTCTTTTTCCAGAGAAGCCAGCTGGCCCAGCAGCCGGGTCACCTTCACCTGCCGGAGCCGGGCGCTGATGGCTTCATACTGCCGGGCTTTTTCCGCTGCTGCTTCCAGGGGCACCAGCTGGTTTTCGATCTCGCTTTGGATATCGTGGATCCGCAGCAGGTTGGCCGCCGTGTCGTCCAGTTTCCGGAGGGCTTCCTTCTTCCGGATCCGGTACTTGGCGATCCCCGCCGCTTCCTCGAAAATGGCCCGCCGGTCTTCCGGACGGCTGTTGAGGATCTCGTCGATCTTGTTCTGACCGATGATGGACAGGGACCCCCGTCCCAGCCCGGTATCCGCCAGAAGGGACACCACGTCCTTCAGCCGGCAGTTCTTCCCGTTGATGGAATATTCGCTGTCCCCGCTCCGGAACACCCGGCGCTGGAGGCTCACCTCGTCGAAATCCACCGGCAGGGTGTGGTCCGTGTTGTCGAACACCAGGTCCACTTCCGCCATGCCCATGGGACGGCGGCCGCTGCTGCCGGCGAAGATCACGTCCTCCATTTTGGTGCCCCGGAGGTACTTTACGCTCTGTTCCCCCATGACCCACCGGATGGCGTCGGAGATATTGCTTTTGCCGCTGCCGTTGGGGCCCACAATGGCGGTGATCCCCGGCTCGAATTCGATATTTACTTTGTCTGCAAAGGATTTGAACCCATGGGCTGAGAAACTTTTTAAACGCACGGCAGTCCCTTCTTATCCCTGGATGTCGGACAGGGCCACTTCGTCGCTGCCGTCGATTTCCGTCAGGGACACATCCACGGTCTCACTGTTGCTGGTGGGCACGTTCTTCCCCACATAGTCCGCCCGGATGGGCAGTTCCTTGTGGCCCCGGTCCACCATCACCGCCAGCTGGATGGCCTTGGGCCGGCCCATGTCGATCAGGGCGTCCAGGGCGCTGCGGATGGTCCGGCCGGTGAACAGCACATCGTCCACCAGGATCACCGTCTTTCCGTTCAGGTCGAAATCGATGTCCGTTTCACTGATCACCGGGTTGTACCCCAGGGTGGACAGATCGTCACGATACAGGGTGATGTCCAGGGAGCCCACCGGCAGCTTCACGCCCTCGATGGCTTCGATTTCCTGCCCCAGCCGGTTGGCCAGAGGCACTCCCCGGGTGCGGATCCCCACCAGGGCCACATTGTCCACCCCTTTGTTCCGTTCCACAATCTCGTGGGAGATCCGGACCAGGGCCCGGCGCATGGCATCGGCATCCATAATGGTTTTTTTCTTCACAGAAACGCTCATGTTACTTCCTCCTTGTCAATGGAACTGCCCGTTCCGGAGACGGGTCAGGATGGTCTGCATATCAGCCGGCACCGGGGCAGTGAAGGTCATCCACTCTCCGGTCCGGGGATGGCGGAAGGTCAGCTGCTCCGAATGGAGGGCCTGTCCGCTGATGGAAAAGCAGGTCTTCTGGGGGGCGTATTTGGGATCCCCCACCAGAGGGTGGCCGATATAAGTCATGTGGACCCGGATCTGATGGGTCCGGCCGGTCAGGAGCCGGCAGCGGACCACGGTGAATTTCCCGTACCGCTCCAGCACCTCATAATCAGTAGCCGCCCAGCGTCCCCCTGCAGGCACCACCGCCATCTTTTTCCGGTCCCGGGGATCCCGGTCCAGCTGGGTCTCGATGTGCCCATGGTCCTCTTTCACGTTCCCCCGGACAATGGCCAGGTAGGTCCGTTTGGCTTCCTTTTTCTGGATCTGCTCCGCCAGGGACTGGTGGGCCAAATCATTTTTGGCGCAGATCATCACCCCGCTGGTGTCCTTGTCCAGCCGGTGGACGATCCCCGGCCGGATCACCCCGTTGATCCCGGAAAGGTCCCTGCAGTGGTACAGCAGTGCGTTCACCAGCGTCCCGTCCGGGTTCCCCGCCGCCGGGTGGACCACCATCCCCCGGGGCTTGTTCACCACGATCACATCCTCATCTTCGTAGAGGATGTCCAGGGGGATGTTCTCCGGTTTGGCCGCCAGATCCACCGGCGGAGGCACCAGCACCTGGAACACGTCCCCTTCTTTCACTTTGGTATTGGCCTTGGCCGGCTTCCCCTGCCGGGTCACCCGGCCTTTCTGGATGTCATGCTGGACGGCGGACCGGGTGCAGTCCAGCCGGGCGGCCAGGAACACGTCGGTCCGGAGGCCCTTTTCTTCCGGCCCCGCCGGTTCCGTTACGATCAGACGGCTCCCGTTCCCGGTTTGTCCTTGGGTTCCGGGTGCCGGGTTTTCCCGGTTTCGTTCTCCAGCATACTCCATACGATCAGCCCCACTCCCACACAGATAAAGATATCGGCCACGTTGAACACCGGCCAGAAATGAAAGTCCACAAAATCGATCACATACCCGGTGGCGATCCGGTCGATCAGGTTCCCCAGGGCGCCTCCCAGGAACAGTCCCGTCCCCAGCCGGGCCTTGGGTCCCTCCCGGTGGATGTGGTCCCGGAAATAGAAGACGGCGCCTGCCGCCAGAAGGGTGATCACCACAAAGAAAACCCGCTGGTATTCCAGCAGGCCAAAAGCCGCCCCCGGGTTCAGCACATAGGTGCAGCTCACCACCCCGGGAATCACCGGGAAGCTCATGCCGACGGTCATGGTATGGGTAATGAAAAATTTGGTGATCCGGTCCAGCAAGACCACCAGGAAAATCTGGATGAGCATCCGCGTTCACGGCTCCTTTATTTTGGTATAAAAAAAGAAAGAGCCCTACAATGCCGTACCAATTCCGAGTTTTGAACCTGCCTAAGCAGGTGGGTGCCCTCCCTGTCATATCTGATGTCCCCTCGAAAGGGCATATCATCAACGGCCGGAGTTCACGGGCTCCCTTATAGAGAGTGTTGGCTCAAAACATATGGAATTCGACTCGCACATCGGAGGGTTGCTCTTTTATTTGTATTATACCGCCTGAACCCTATATTGTCCAGTGTTTTCCCTATCCCTTTATTTTCTCCAGGATTTGTTCCGGTCGGTCGATGAGGGCAGTGGGCCGGAGGGCCGCCAGTTCGTCCCGGTCCCGGAACCCCCAGGTCACCAGGAAGCAGTCCATCCCCACATTGTCCGCCGTCATTTTGTCCACTTCTGAATCCCCCACATACACCGCCTGGTCTTTGGGGATCCCCAGTTCCTCCAGGGCCCGGACCACCGTATCCGGAGCCGGCTTCCGGCGGACTCCCTGGCTTTCTCCCATGGCCACTTTCATGGTTTCCGGAAAATACCGGTCCCGGAGGGCCAACACCGCCGGATGGGCCTTGTTGGACACAATGGCCAGCTTCACCCCCAGGGCCTGGAGGTCTTTCAGCAGTTCCGGGATCCCATCATAGGGCCGGGTGGCCTCATTGCAGTGCTTCAGATAATAGGCCCGGAAATCCTGGAACACCCGCTGGAATTTGTTCTCGTCCTCCTGGGGCAGGGATTTCCGCAGCAGGTTCTCCAGGCCGTTTCCCAGGGCCCGGCGCACCTGGAGCCTGGTCCTGGGGGCACAGCCGTATTCCCGGCAGGCCTCGTTCACGCTGTTCCACAGATCCGTCAGGGTATCCAGCAGGGTCCCGTCCAGATCAAACACCACCGCCTGATATTTCACGTTATGCACACTCCTTGGTTTCGTTCATCGTTTATCGTGGATCGTTCATCGCTCATCGTCCGTCGTTGTTCAAAGCCAGCCTCGCCGGCTTCCGACCGCCGCTGACCGTTGACCGATTGTCCCCCACAGGGAAGATGATACCACATCCTGCCAAACTATGATACAATAAAAGGACCAAACAGAAGGAGAGTGCATTCCATGAAAATACTGCGTTCTTTGTTCCTCACTGCCATCCTGGTGGTCAGCGGAATCTTCACCGCTTTTGCCTCCCCGGAAGCCCCTACGGATCAGGAAGTGATCCAGGCCTTCCAGGAAGCCAACACCGTCTATGAATGGTTCGAACATCATCCCCTGAAAACTGACGGCAAAGGGGAAAAAGACACCGGGTACATGATCTACTACACAGTGGCTGACAAGAACTACCCCAACATGATGGCCCTAAAGGCCAAGGTCAACCAATGCTTCACTGAAGCCCTGGCCGGTTTCATCATCAGTGACAGCCGGATGTACCGGGAATTCGACGGAAAACTGTACGTGGCTCCCAGTGCCAAAGCCCGGGACCTGCGGAAAGGGACCTCCACCATCAACATCCTGCGGGAATCCCCCACCCGGATCAACCTGGAAGTATCCACTCCCATGATGGAAGACCCGGCCCACGGCAAAACCAACATAGTGGAAACCAGAAAGACCATTTTCCCCTATGTAAAGACCCTGAAGGGATGGAGATTCTCCTATTTTGAATCGCTGGAATAAAAAAAAAAGGCTGTTGCCAACGCAACAGTCTTTCTTTTTTTATGATATTGGTGCGGCTGACAGGGCTTGAACCTGCACGTCTTGGACACCAGATCCTAAATCTGGCGCGTCTGCCAATTCCGCCACAGCCGCATTTGGGTATAAAAAAATGGTGATCCACCCGGGACTCGAACCCGGGACACCCTGATTAAAAGTCAGGTGCTCTACCAACTGAGCTAGTGAATCACTTGGCTGGGGCAGCTGGACTCGAACCAACGCATGCGGGAGTCAAAGTCCCGTGCCTTACCGACTTGGCTATGCCCCAAAAAGGTAAAAAAAAAGGTGGGGTGGATAGTGGGGATCGAACCCACGCGTGCCGGAGCCACAATCCGGTGTGTTAACCGCTTCACCATATCCACCATATTACCTTGCCGCCATCCGACGACTCACTTATTCTAGCATAGGAAAGCGAAAAATGTCAACAACTTTTTTTCACTTTCCCAGGCTTTTTTCAATCGATGCCTGCCAGGCTCCGGTGAGCCAGCCCCACGCCCAGTTCATTCAGGTTCAGGACCCCCACACTCATGTACACCGCCACACAAAGGTGCTCCCCGTACCGGGCCACTCCGATCTTGCCCCCTACATTGAAGCCGATGGCCTTGTCCATCATCTGTTCCAGGGCTTCATGGGCTGCCCCGGCCACCGTGCCTGCTCCCACATGGGTGTCGGTGACGATGTTCTGCCGTTCCGAGGCCACCACCGCCCGTTCCACGATTTTCTTGATGGAAGGCAGGAACTCTCCTCCAAAATCTACAGCCGCCGCCCGGAACCCCTGTTCCCGGAGCCGCTCCTTCAGCCGGTCCTCTTCTTCCCGGGTGGCCGTCAGCGCCATCCGCAAAGCCGCCCGTCCCACATCGATACTGGCAATAGGTCTGTTCATACTCTCACATCCCTTTCCTGCAAATCTACCCCACCATTATACCAAAGAATCCCTTGTCAGGGAATGGCAGGGCTGTTAGAATGAGAAACGACACCCGTAGGGGCCCCACGCCGGGCGGCCCGCCTTTATGCACCGCCCGGTCCCCCCTTCCCGCTTCCCTTGATTATCCTGAAAGGAGGACATCATCATGTCCGTCATTATGTCCGAAGAACTCCGTGCCGGCATCATCCTGGGCGACCGGGACAACGACCAGTACCTGTATATGCCCGGCAGCGAAATCGGCGCCGACAACCCCATGTGCATCTTCGAAGAGCACGGGAACAAAACCGACCTGCACCTGGAAGAGGCCGTGGAACTGGCCAAGCGCCTGACCCTGAAGCCTACAGAACACCCGGTGTACGGGAAAAGGGCCTATTGAAAAAGGGGTGCTGCATAGGCAGCACCCCTTCCTTACATCCTCTCCCGGATGGCTTCCAGGAATTCTCCGCTGTTGACCTTCTTTTTATCCGGCAGGGTGGATACAGCTACCAGATCCCCGGTCATGATCCCTTCTTCAAGGGTCTGGATGGTGGCTTTTTCCAGCCGGTCGGCAAAATCCACCAGGTCCGGCAGCTGGTCCATCTGGCCCCGTTTCCGCAGGGCCCCGGTCCAGGCAAACAGGGTGGCCACCGGGTTGGTGGAGGTCTTTTCCCCTTTCAGGTACCGGTAATAGTGGCGCTGTACCGTGCCGTGGGCCGCTTCGTATTCATAGCAGCCGTCCGGGGACACCAGCACGGAAGTCATCATGGCCAGGCTCCCGAAGGCGGTGGCCATCATGTCGCTCATCACGTCCCCGTCGTAGTTCTTGCAGGCCCAGATCATGCCCCCTTTGGACCGGACCACCCGGGCCACCACGTCGTCGATGAGGGTGTAGAAATATTCGATACCGGCGGCTTCGAACTTTTCCTTGTATTCCCGGTCGTAGATATCCTGGAAAATATCCTTGAACCGGTGGTCATAGATCTTGGACACCGTGTCCTTGGTGGCAAACCACAGGTCTTCCTTCTGTTCCAGGGCATAGTTGAAGCAGGACCGGGCAAAATTGCTGATGGACCGGTCCGTATTGTAGACCCCCTGGACGATTCCGGCATCCTGGAAGTCCATAATGGTCCGGCGGGTCACCTTCCCGTCCGCTCCGGTAACCACCAGTTCCGCCTTGGCCGGGCCCTCCACCCGGATTTCCGTGTTCTTGTAAATGTCCCCGTAGGCGTGCCGGGCAATGGTAATGGGCTTTTCCCAGGTGGGGATCAGAGGCCGGATGCCCTTCACCATAATGGGCTTCCGGAACACCGTCCCGTCCAAAATGGCCCGGATGGTACCGTTGGGGCTGGCCCACATTTTCTTCAGGTTGTATTCCTTCACCCGGGCCGCATTGGCCGTAATGGTGGCGCATTTCACCGCCACCCCATACTTTTTCGTTGCCAGGGCTGAATCGATAGTCACCTGGTCATCTGTATCATCCCGGTGCTTCATGCCCAGGTCGTAATATTCCGTTTTCAGGTCCACATAAGGAAGGATCAGGATATCCTTGATCATCTTCCAAAGGATCCGGGTCATTTCATCCCCGTCCATTTCCACCAGAGGGGTGGTCATCTTGATTTTATCCGCCATATCATATTCTCCTTTCCCAAACAAAGACAGCACTATGTACTGTATGTATCATACCACAGATGGGATAAAGGGAAAAATACGAAAAAACGGGGTACGGTATAGGATATATTGATGGGTAGGTGGTAGGTGGTATTGACCATTGACAAAAAAGGTGCTGCACGCTTTTTGTGCAGCACCTTCACGCTCTTTACCCCTTAAACGCGTCGGTCAGAGGCGGTACGATCTGTTTCTTCCGGGACAGTACCTTGGGCAGGTGGTAATGGCCGTCGGCTTCAGCCTTCCCGAAGGCCTTGTCCAGGATGTCCTTGTTCTTGCCGGCCCACAGCAGCTCGGTGACTTCATCCATAATGTCGGTGACCATCAGCAGGGTGGTGTCCGCTTCTCCTCCGTCCACCATGGCCTGGAGGGCTTTCTGGAGTTCCGGCCATTTGGCTTTGGCAGCTTCCCCGTTCATCACGTTCACCTGGGCCACAGTGACTTTCCCCTGAGGGAAGTCGAATTCCTTCATGTCCCCATGGCAGATTTCTTCCGCACTCATGGAGTTGATGGCGGAACCGGCCTGGAGCATTTCCAGGGCATAGGCCTGGGGATCAGCGATTTTCGCGATCTTGGCCAGGGCACCGGCAGCTTCCTTGTCCTTTTCCGTGGTGGTGGGAGACTTGAAGTACAGGGTGTCAGAGCTGATGGCGGAGAACAGCAGCCCGGCGATTTCCTTGGGCAGGGTCAGACCGTTTTCCACAGCCACATTGTACAGGATGGTGGCAGTGCACCCTACCGGCTGCATCCGGACGAACAGGGGATTGGCGGTGACAATGCCCCCCAGACGGTGATGGTCGATGATTTCCAGCAGGTTGGCCTTGTCCAGCCCGTCCACAGCCTGGCTCATTTCATTGTGGTCCACCAGGATGATCTTCTGGCCTTCGTCCACCTTTTCCACCAGTTCCGGAGCCGCCACTTTCCAGTGGTCCAGCACAAACTGGGTTTCCGGGTTCACCTTCCCGGCCCGGCAGGCGGTGACCTTTTCCCCCAGCTGGGTCTTGATCCAGGTGTAGCTCAGGGCAGAGCAGATGGAGTCCGTATCCGGGTTCTTGTGCCCGGTGATGATGATGTTTTCCATAAAAGCATCTCCTTGTATATTACTGTCAATCAATTTATTATAGCACAGTTTTGAAAGCCCATGGAAGCCAAACCCCATGGGCTTTTGGCATTGAACGAAAACGCAGCCCAAGGGCTGCTAACCCACCACCATTGCGCAGGCGCAACGGTCCCCAGCTGCGGCATAAGCGACCTCGCTATCCGCTAAAGCGGATGCTCCCTGCTTACGCCCTTGAAAAGGGCGGATAGTGGCACACAGGCCATGCTCTGGTGCCGCCTAGGCAATGAGCCCGAGCCCCCAGCGGCTATCCACCATACACATGGGAGCGGACTGTATAACTGTCGAGGCCCCAGCGGATATCCGCCCTTTACAAGGGCGGGGGACCAGCCGTCAGGCTGGTGGTGGGTTAGCAGCGCCAGCTGCGTTTCCCTTCACAGGAACCCGGAAGCCTGGTTCCTTCCAATGGTTTCAACCTTCAGCCTTCTGACTCCCGACGGGTACCCCAAACCTCCCCATCAGCCTTCTGGCCTGATGGTACCCGTCCATGGCGGCGCTCATGATGCCGCCGGCGTAGCCGGCCCCTTCTCCGGTGGGGTACAGCCCCCGGCAGTTCACCGACTGGCCGTCCTCTCCCCGGAGGATCCGCACCGGAGCCGAAGTCCGGGTCTCCACCCCGATCATCAGCCCCTGGGTGCTGAACCCGGGCAGCTTCCGTTCAAAATCCCGCAGCCCATGTTCCAGGGATTCCGTCACAAAGTCCGGCAAAATCTTCCGCAGGTCCGCCGGCACAAGGCCCGGCCGGTAGCTGGGACGGAACTTCACCTTCAGGTCCGGAGCAGTCCGTTCCAGGAAGCTCCGGCTGGTCTGGGCCGGGGCCCGGTAATCCCGGCTCACCTTCCAGGCCAGGTGTTCGTACTTCCGCTGGAATTCCATGCCTCCCAAAGGACCGGCCGGGAAATCCCCCGGGTCCACGCTGACCACCAGGGCGCTGTTGGCCAGTCCCGTATCCCGTTTGAAGGGGCTCATGCCGTTTACCACCAGTCCCCCCTGTTCCGAAGCAGAGGCCACCACCTGGCCCCCCGGGCACATGCAGAAGGAATACACCGCCCGGCCCGTTTCCTTGTCATGGAAGATCAGAGCATAATCCGCCGCCCCCAGCTGGGGATGATTGGCAAACTTCCCGTACTGGGCCCGGTTGATGAGAGCCTGTTCGTGCTCGATCCGCACCCCCACTGCAAAGGCCTTGGCCTCCAGATGCACGGACCGTTTCAGCAGGGTTTCATAGGTGTCACGGGCACTGTGGCCGCAGGCCAGGATCACCCCGTTGGTGTCCACCCATTCTTTCCCGTTCAGTTCCACCGCCGTAAGGCCCTGTTCCGGATCCACCCGGAAGTCCGTCACCTGGGTCTCATACCGAATCTGGCCCCCGGCCTTTTTGATCCGGCTGATAAGCCCGGTGACCATAAGCCGCAGCTTGTCCGTGCCCACGTGGGGCTTCTGTTCCGTCAGGATCTCTTTGGGCGCCCCGGCTTCCACAAAAGTCCGGAGCAGGTGGCCCATAATGGGGTCGTTGACCCGGGTGGTCAGCTTCCCGTCAGAAAAGGTGCCGGCGCCTCCGGCGCCGAACTGCACATTGCTCACCGGGTCCAGTTTCCCGGTCTTCCAGAACTGTTCCACGTCCTTCACCCGGTGGGACAGGTCCCTGCCCCGTTCCACCACCAAAGGAGCGTACCCGTGCCGGGCCAGTTCCAGGGTTGCCACAAGGCCTGCCGGCCCCAGGCCGATCACCACCGGACGGCCCTGGAGCTTTTCGGTGCCGAACACCGCCGGAGGTTCCGGTTTTTCTTCCCACAGGGTCACCTGGGGATCCCGGAGGAGCTTCTGGAGCACCCCTGTGGGCACATCCACTGTGGCCTTCACATGGTATACCAGGCAGATATTGCTTTTCCGCCGGGCATCCACGGCCTTCCGGACCACTTCCACCTGCCGGAGGGCTTTTTCCGGCAAATGGTATTTCTTCCCTACGATCTGCACCAGGGAATGGCGGCTGTCCAGCCCCACCCGCAGGTTATTGATTCTGATTTCCGTCGGCTTTGCTGCCATCCTGCTTTTCCGTTCCTTTCTGCAAGGTAATTTCCACAATGACGCTGTGCTGGTCCGCCAGCACCTGATCCGGGATCTGGAGAGGCATCTTCAGTTCCACATCACTGGTCACATTGTTGAGGACAATGGGGGCGGTAAGGATTTCCCGGATGCCTCCCAGCACCTTGGGTTCCGCCGTAAGCCGCACACTGTCCGGAGTGATCTTCACGCTCTTTAAGGTGACCCCTTCCGGCAGCTGTCCGGACATGTTGGCCTTCACCGGGAAGTCGTTGGTCCCCAGCTGGCGCACAATGGTCACGGTGGTCTTGATCTTCCCGGGCACCACCTTCACGTCATACATTTCCCGTCCGGTCCGGTCCACTGCCACCGCTGTGGCATCTGTGGAGAAGTTCCGGTCGTGATGGCTGATATCCACCATCACCAGTACCTTGTCCACCTGGGAGATCCGGGCACTGGCCCCTTTGATAATCACCTGGGTGGGAGACAGATCCATCTGGCTTACGGTGACCCCGCTGTTGGGAACCCCTACGATCCGGGGTTCCAGGGTCATGGTCTTTTCCGCCAGGGAGTCCGTTTCCAGCTGGAGCAGGCTGGGGGTCACTTCCGCCACTTCCCCCATCCGGGTGGTGGCCTGGACGTTGTAGGTGTTCCGTCCCTTGGGGGCGTCGGTAAAGTCGATGAAGGCCTTGACGTCCCCTTCCCGGAGTACGGCGATCTGGGACCGGGTGCCGCTGACCTTCACATTCACCGTTTCCGGCAGGTCCTTCACCACCATGTCTTCCGCCAAGTTCTGGGCCGTCAAAGGAACCTGGAATGTCTTGGTGGTGATGGGGTTCTGTTCGTTCATCACATACACCCACAGGATGCAGGCACAGACCACGGACATGATCCGCACCAGCCAGGAATTCCGGTTGGGGGTCTGGTTATTTTTCACCATGGCCGCTGCCTCCTTTCTGGTCGTCGGACGGGGCATGTTTCTTCCCCAGTTTGGCCAGGATGGTATCCTTCCAGTTCAGCATAGGAGTCTTCATCACCGGCCGCAGCAGGTCCTTCACATCCCGGTGGGTCAGGTACCGCTGGAGGGCGCCCCCCCGGGCCAGGGAAATGGTCCCGGTTTCTTCGCTGACCACCAGGATCAGGGCATCGGTCTGTTCGGAAAGGCCGATGGCCGCCCGGTGCCGGGTCCCCAGTTCCTGGCTCAGGTTCCGGGCTTCCGTCAAAGGCAAAAGGCAGCTGGCCGCTGCGATCCGGTCTCCCCGGATGATCACCGCCCCATCGTGGAGGGGGGTGTTGGGGATGAAGATGTTCTCGAACAGGGCCGTACTGATCAGCCCGTCAATGGGGATCCCGGTTTCGATGTAGTCATCCAGCCCGGTTTCCCGCTCGAACACCATAAGTGCCCCGATCTTGTTCCGGCTCAGGTCGTCGGCAGTGGTGGCCACCGCTTCCAGCATGTTCTCCACCTGCATTTCGTTGAGCACCGTACTCCGGCGGAACAGTTTCCCCCGGCCGATCTGCTCCAGGGCCCGGCGGAGTTCCGGCTGGAACACCACCGGCAGGGCGATCATCACCACGGTCATGAATTTTTCCAGGATCCAGTTGATCACATACAGATTCAGCCACTTGCTGATCAGCATGATCGCCAGCAGCATCAACAGCCCTTTCACCAGGGACGCCGCCCGGGTGTTCTTCAGCATCTGGTACAGTTTATTGAGAAAAAACGCCACCACCAGGATGTCGATTACATCCAGCATGGTCACGGTGTGGATCAGGCCAATTACATGTCCTCCCATACTTCATCCTCCTTACCGTCAATTTCTCTATCTTCATGGGTACAGAAATCCACTTCAATATAATATTATAATTATACGCTGAAGACGAAAAAATGACAATCATCCGTGGTATACTGAAGGAAAATCCCATTTTCACAATCTGCTGTAGAAAGGAATCTGCTTATGAATATCCTTGCCCTGGCCCAGGCGGAATTTCCTGAAACCCTCCGCCTCCGCCGCCATTTCCATGAAAACCCGGAGCTCAGCTGCCGGGAAGTGAACACCATCGCTTTTTTGGAAGCCTACCTGAAGGACCTGGGGATCCCCACCATCAACGTCCCTGACGGAGGGCTCCTGGGAATCATCGACAGCGGAAAGCCCGGAAAGACCCTTTTGATGCGGGCGGACACCGACGCTCTCCCCATTGCCGAAAGTCCGGAAAATCTGAAAGGTCCCAAAGTCTGCCTTTCCCAGGTGCCCGGAGTGTCCCATGCCTGCGGCCACGACGGCCACATGGCCATGCTGCTTACCGCCGCCCGGATCCTGGTTTCCCACAAGGAATCCTTTGCCGGGAAAGTGGTGCTGTGCTTTGAACGGGGAGAAGAAGAAAGCGGGGACATCCAGAACCTGCTGCCCTATATTGTGAAGGAATCCGGCCTCACCATCGACGGCTGCTACGCCACCCATGTGCGGTGGGACCTGCCGGCAGGAAAAGTGTCCATCACTCCCGGGGCGGTCATGGGAGGCGGCTGCTCCTTTGTGATCCGGCTGAAGGGGACCTTCGGCCACGGAGCCCGGCCGGACCTGGCCAACAATCCTATGGACTGCTTCGCCGCCCTGTACCAGCAGCTGAACGAATTCCGCCAGCGGAAGGTGGATCCCTTTGAATGCCTCACCTTCTCCCTGGGGTTCGTCCACAGCGGAGAAAAGTACAATGTGATCCCGGAAGACCTGACCTTCGGAGGCACCGCCCGGTTCTTCAACTACCAGAAGGCCGGGAAGCCCTTTGAGGACTTCCTGAAGAAGGCCCTGGCCGCCAACGCTGATATTTACGGCTGTGAAGGGGAAATCCTGCACATGCCCGAAGCCCTGTTCGAAGCCCGGAACAATACGGCCTGCGCCCAATTGGGCCGGAAGGCGGTGGCGGACGCCCTGGGACCGGATGCCCTTCAGGATCCCCAGCCCTGGATGGCCTCGGAATCCTTCGCTCTGTTCCTCCAGGAATATCCGGGAGTCCTGGCCTTCACCGGCATCGCCAACCCGGAAAAAGGCTGCGGGGCCAACCACCACACCCCGGAATTCGACATGGATGAAACCGGCCTCACCACTGGTGCCGCCATGGGAGTGGCCTACGCCCTGGCCTTTTTGAACACAGACTTCGACCCCCAGTTCACCCCCAACCCGGAACCCGTAGAGCGCCTGGCAAAACGGAACGTATAAAGGGGTGCTGCACGCAATGTGCAGCACCCCTTTTTTCTTATATCCGTTCCTTCAATTCTTCCAGCACTTTCTTCTGCTCTTCCACCGCTTCTTTCCCCAGCTTCACCTGTTCGGCGTTGTTCTGGGGAGCAGGGCCGCCGTAGCTGGTCCGGGCTGCCACGCAGTTTTCCGGTTTCAGGCATTCCAAAAGGTCCGCCTCGAAGAGAGGACACATTTCCTTGTATTCTTCCAGGGTCAGCTGACCCAGCAGCTTGTGTTCGGCAATGGCCTTGGCCACGGCCTTCCCCACAACGGCATGGGCCTTCCGGAAGGGCATCCCCTTCCGCACCAGGTAGTCCGCCAGGTCCGTGGCGTTGGAATAGTCCTTGTGGACCGCTTCCGCCATCTTTTCCTCGTTGACCTTGGTGGTGAGGATCATGTCCCGGTACACCTGGAGGGAGAACTTCACCGTGTCGATGGCATCGAAGAACCCTTCCTTGTCTTCCTGGAGGTCCTTGTTGTAAGCCAGGGGCAGCCCCTTGAGGGTGGTCAGAAGGGCGGTCAAGTGGCCGTACACCCGGCCGGTCTTCCCCCGGACCAGTTCAGAGATGTCCGGATTCTTCTTCTGAGGCATCATGGAAGAACCAGTGGCAAAAGCGTCATCCAGCTCGATGAACCCGAATTCCGTGGAAGACCACAGGCACATTTCCTCGCTGAGCCGGGACAGATGCATCATGAGAAGGGACGCAAAGCTGAGGAATTCCAGCACATAATCCCGGTCGCTGACCGCATCCATGCTGTTCCCGTACACCTGGGAGAAATGGAGCTCCTCCGCCACCTGGAACCGGTCGATGGGCAGAGTGGTCCCGGCCACGGCACCGGCCCCCAGGGGCATGATGTCCGCCCCGTCCCACACTCCCTGGAGCCGGCGGAAATCCCGGCGGAGCATGTTGAAGTAGGCCAGCATGTGATGGGCAAAGGTAATGGGCTGAGCCCGCTGGAGATGGGTATACCCGGGCATCAGGGTCTTCAGGTGCTTTTCCGCCATGGTCAGCAGGGCTTCCTCAAAGGCGATCAAAAGCTCCATGATCTCGGTGACTTCCCGTTTCATGTACATGTGCATGTCCAGGGCCACCTGGTCGTTCCGGCTCCGGGCCGTATGGAGCCGGGCCCCGGCGTCCCCGATCTTGTCCGTCAGGGCCGCCTCGATGTTCATGTGGATGTCTTCCAGCTCCGTGCTGAAGTTGAATTTCCCGGCCTGGATCTCTTCCAGTATCTCCTTCAGCCCTTTTTCGATGGCTGCGGCGTCTTCCTGGCTGATGATCCCCACCTTGGCCAGCATGTGGGCATGGGCAATGCTCCCCCGGATGTCCTCATGATACAGCCGTTTGTCGTAATCGATGGAGGCGTTGAAGGCATCCACCAGGGCGTTGGTGTCCTTGCTGAACCGGCCTCCCCACAGTTTCGTCTTGCTCATTATTTCAGTTTCCCCTGTTTCATGAGGGCTCTTACCGTAAGAGGCAGCCCGAACAGGTTGATGAAGCCCTGGGCATCAGCCTGGTTGTACACTTCGTCTTCCCCGAAGGTGACGTATTCCTTGCTGTACAGGGAATAGGGGCTGGTGGTGCCGGCGGAGATGATGTTGCCTTTGTACAGCTTCATCTTCACGGTACCGGTGACGGTCTTCTGGGTTTCATCCACAAAGGCCTGGAGGGCTTCCCGCAGAGGAGAGAACCACATGCCGTCGTAAACCAGTTCCGCATACCGGATGCCGATCTGTTCCTTGTAGTTGTAGGTGGCCCGGTCCAGACACAGGTTTTCCAGTTCGTTGTGGGCGTAGTAGATGATGGTGCCGCCAGGAGTTTCGTAAACCCCACGGTCCTTCATGCCCACCAGCCGGTTTTCCACCATGTCGGCAATGCCGATGCCGTTCCGTTTGCCGATTTCATTCAGGGTTTCCATCATTTCCACCGGTTCCATCTTCTTGCCATTGACGGCCACAGGAACCCCCTGTTCAAAGTCCAGGGTCAGGTATTCGTCCTTGTCCGGAGCGGCTTCCGGAGTCTGGCTCATGATGTAGATTTCAGATTTGGGTTCGTTGGAGGGATCTTCCAGGTCGCTGCCTTCGTGGGACAGGTGCCAGATGTTCCGGTCCATGCTGTAGTCTTTTTTCTTGGTCACAGGGACCGGGATATTGTGGGCGGCAGCGTAATCGATGGCGTCATCCCGGGATTTGATCTGCCATTCTCTCCAGGGAGCGATGACTTTCAGCTGGGGAGCCAGGGCCTTGATGCCCAGTTCGAACCGGACCTGGTCGTTGCCCTTGCCGGTAGCCCCGTGGGCAATGGCGTCCGCCCCTTCCTTCAGGGCGATGTCCACCAGATATTTGGCGATGATGGGCCGTGCAATGGAGGTGCCCAGCAGGTATTTCTTTTCATAGACGGCACCGGACTTCACCATGGGCCAGGCGTATTCTCTCAGGAATTCATCCCGCAGGTCCAGGATATAGGCCTTGCTGGCACCGGATTTAATGGCTTTGTCATGGACGGGAGCCACTTCTTCCCCTTGCCCGATGTCTGCAGTCACCGTGATCACTTCACAGTTGTTGTAGTTTTCCTTCAGCCAGGGAATGATGCAGGAAGTATCCAGACCGCCGGAATAGGCCAGGACTACTTTTTTGATGTCTTTTTTATCCATTGTACGTCTCTCCTTTATTCGTTCTATCCTTTTTATTTTACAGCACCGCGTCGCTCATCAGCAAGGCCATAATGGCTTTCTGCACATGGAGCCGGTTTTCCGCCTCGTCGAACACTGCAGAGTGAGGTCCTTCGATTACATCGTC
This sequence comes from Acidaminococcus sp. HCP3S3_G9_1, assembly GCF_052122455.1. Lineage (NCBI taxonomy): Bacteria > Bacillati > Bacillota > Negativicutes > Acidaminococcales > Acidaminococcaceae > Acidaminococcus > Acidaminococcus sp. HCP3S3_G9_1. The sequence continues at coordinate 66,112 of NZ_JBQKCH010000012.1, forward strand.
GGTGATTTCCTCCCCCCGGTGGGCGGGCAGGCAGTGGAGCACCATGGCGTCCGGACGGGCCAGGTCCAGCAGATGCTGGTTGATCTGGTAGTCGTGGAGAGCCTTTTTCCGCTCTTCCCGCTGGGCTTCTTCCCCCATGCTGGCCCACACATCCGTATAGAGCACATCCGCTCCCTTGGCCGCGTCTTCCATGTCTTCCTGGACGGTGATGGTGCATCCGGTAATGGCCGCATCCATCTTGGCCTGGGCCACGATGTGAGGATCCGGCTGGTAGCCTTTGGGGCTGGCGCAGACCATGTTCATGCCCACCTTGGCGCAGGCGAACATAAGGGAATGGGCCATGTTGTTCCCGTCTCCCACATACACCAGCTTCCGGCCCTTCAGCACATCCTTGTATTCCAGGATGGTGAACATGTCCGTCAGGGCCTGGCAGGGATGGAGCAGATCCGTGAGCCCGTTGATCACCGGCACCGTGGCGTAGTCCGCCAGTTCCTTCACCGCTTCATGGGAGAAGGTGCGGATCATGATCCCGTCCACGAACCGGGACAGCACCCGGGCGGTGTCCTTTACCGGTTCCCCCCGGCCGATCTGGGAGGTGGATTCGCTCATGTAGATGGGATGGCCCCCCAGTTGATGGAACCCGGTTTCAAAAGACACCCGGGTCCGGGTGGACGCCTTGGAAAAGATCATGGCCAGAGTTTTCCCCTTCAGGTATTCATGAGGTTCTCCCAGCTTCTGTTTTTTCTTCAGTTTTCTGCTCACATCCAGGATGGTGGCCACTTCCCCCACCGACAGATCATGGATGGAAATCAAATCCTTGTTTCTCAAAGCCATAGTATACCTTCTTTTTTATCAGAATTCTGCCAGAAGCTCATCCAGTCCCTTCAGCAGTGCGTCGATATCTTTTTCACCGATGATCAGCGGCGGTACGAACCGCAGCACGTTCCCGGCGGTGCAGTTGATGATGAACCCTTTCTTCAGGGCTCCCTGTACCAGGCTGGCACCCGGTTTGGCCAGCTCCAGCCCCAGGATCAGTCCCAGGCCCCGGACGTCTTTTACCTTGTCCGGATACTTGGCCTTCAGTCCTTCCAGGCCCTTCTTGAAATAGGCCCCGGTTTCCGCCGCCTTTTTGTCCAGTTCCAGGTCCTTCATGGCCTTGATGGCTGCATAGCAGGACGCGCAGGACAGGGCGTTGCCCCCGAAGGTGGAACCGTGGTCCCCGGGTGCGAACACATGGGCCAGTCTTTCCTGGACCACGAAAGCCCCCATGGGGAAGCCGCCGCCGATGGCTTTGGCCAGGGTCATGATGTCCGGTTTCACCCCTCTGTGCATCCAGGCGAACCAGTACCCGGTCCGGCACACCCCGGTCTGGATTTCATCGAAGATCAGCAGGGCATCGTGTTTTTCGCACAGTTCCTTCACCTTTTCCAGATAGCCGGCAGGAGGCACATGGACGCCCCCTTCTCCCTGGATCGGTTCCAGGAGCACCCCGCACACCTGGTCATCCATGACCTTTTCCAGGGCTTCCGTATCCCCGAAGGGCACGTACACGAACCCTTCGGGCAGGGGATTCAGCCCTTCATGGTAGTGGTCCTGGCCGGTGGCGGTAAGGGTCTCCATGGTCCGGCCGTGGAAGGAATCCTTGGCGGTGACGATCTTGAACTTTTTCGGGTCCTTGCTGTTCCCGTATTTCCGGGCCAGTTTAATGGCCCCTTCGTTGGCTTCCGCCCCGCTGTTGCAGAAGAACACCCGGTCGAACCCGGTGACTTCGCACAGCTGCTTGGCGGCTTTGGCCTGGATTTCATAATAGAACAGGTTGGACCCGTGCATGATCTTGGCTGCCTGTTCACTGACCGCTTTCACCAGAGGAGGATAAGCGTAGCCCAGGGCATTCACCGCGATCCCGGCCAGGAAATCCGTGTATTTGTTCCCGTCCGTATCATACAGGTAAACCCCTTCCCCGTGGTCCAACGCGATGGAGCTCCGGCCGAACACCGGGAGATAATATTTATCAGTGGTTTCCATGATTTCTTTGGTATCCATTGTATCGCTCTTCCTCCTTCAGTCCCTTACGACTTCCGTACCCACACCCTCGTCGGAGAAGATTTCCTGGAGAATGGAGTGTTCCTGGCGCCCGTCGATGATGTGGGTCTTCACCGCCCCGCCGCTGAGGGCGGAGATGCAGGCCTTCACCTTGGGGATCATGCCCCCGTCGATGCTGCCTTTCACGATCAGTTCCTGAGCCTTTTCGAAGGTCAGGGTGGACAGGAAGGTGCTTTCGTCCTTGTGGTCCTCGTAGATGCCCTTTACGTCGGTGAGCATCAGCAGTTTTTCCGCTTTCAGGGCACCGGCCACTTCCCCGGCCACGCTGTCCGCGTTGATGTTGTAGGTTTCCCCGTCAGGGCCGATGCCTGTGGGAGCGATCACCGGGATGTAGTCGTTGGCCAGCAGCAGGTTGATCAGGTCCGTATTCACCTTTTCCACCGTGCCCACATAACCGATGTCCACCAGGTTCACCTGGCCGTTTTCATACACATCCGCCAGATGCTTCCGGGCTTCGATGAGTTTGGCGTCCTTGCCGTTGAGGCCTACGGCCTTGCCCCCCAGGACGTTCAGCCGGCGGACCAGATCCGTGTTGGTCTTCCCCACCAGGGCCAGTTCGGCGATTTCCACCGTTTCCTTGTCGGTGACCCGGAGGCCGCTGACGAATTCAGATTTCTTCCCGGCCGCCTTGAGCATGGCAGTGATTTCCGGACCGCCGCCGTGGACCACCACCGGACGCATGCCGGCGAAGCGGAGGAAGACGATGTCCTCCAGGACTTTATTCTTCAGATCATCGTTGAGCATGGCATTGCCGCCATATTTCACGACCACTGTTTTGCCCTTGAAAGCGCTTAAATATGGCAGTGCTTCAACTAATATGTTCATTTCGTTATTCTTGATCTGCATTGCATTTCCTCCTAATCCAAATTCAGGTATTTGGGATTTTTGTCCGGAATCCGGAACCATATAGAATACGCTTTATCAGGACACGCCTTCCATCCCTGCCTTATGTTGCATTATTATACGCTTTAATGTATAAATTTGCAACTCTTTTTCACAACTTTTTCCAGAGCAGGCCTGTCCTGATATGTGTCTTCATTATAGTACGAAAGAGAGGCTTACAGCCACCTTTTTTCCAAAAAGACCGTACAATTTTGTGAACCCGATTCCATTGGATTTTTCCCGCCATATCCATTACAATGGAAGGAGTAAAAAGGGGGAACATGCGTATGCGGAAACTGTTGTGCATCCTGGTGATCCTGGCGGGGGCCCTGTGCTGGCACATGACCCGGCCGGACACCATCCATGAAAAAGTGGGCGGGCCGGCCCGTCCTGCCGCCCAGGAGACCCGGACCTTCCCCGCCGGCACCCCCCGGCCCCCGGAAGAACTTCCCCATTCCCTCCAGCTGGTGTGGGAAGGGTGGCACATCCGGGAAATCGCCCACAGCCGGATCCCCCGGGAAGACTGGGTGCCTCTGAAGCAGATGTCCCCCTGGCTGCCCAAGGCCCAGGTGGCGGTGGAAGACAAACGGTTCTACTCCCACCACGGGGTGGATCCTGACGGGATCATCCGGGCCACCCTGGTGAACATCCAGAACGACGAAGTGGTGGAAGGAGCCAGCACCATCACCCAGCAGCTGGTGAAGAACCTGCTGCTCACTTCCGACCAGTCGGTGAAGCGGAAAGCGGCGGAAGCGGCCCTGGCCCTGTTGGTGGAAGCCCGGTGCAGCAAGGAGGAAATCCTGGAAATGTACCTGAACACCACCTTCCTGGGATCCGGTGCCACCGGGGTGAAGCAGGCCTCCCAGGTATACTTCGGCAAAAAGCCCAAAGACCTGAGCCTGCCCCAGGCCGCCACCCTGGCCGGTCTCCCCTATGCCCCCACCGCCCTGAACCCCTACGCCAACTGGCAGGGCAGCAAAAAGCGCCGGAACCTGGTGCTGAACCGGATGGCAGAACAGGACATGATCACCCCGGAGCAGCTGGAAGACGCATTGAACGAGCCTTTGGGAATAGGGAAATGAAAAGGGGTGCCGCTGGGCGGCACCCCTTGTTTATCTCTTCTTCAACTTTTCCCCCATCAGCCGCTTGTAGATTTCCACACCCGGCTGATCGTAGGCATCCACATTGGCCAGTTCCCCTTCGTAAGCGATGCTCAGCATCAGGAAGTAGAACAAATGGCCCAGCATGTATTCATTTACATCCGGCAGCCGGTACAGGGCGTTCAGCCGCTGGTCACTGGCCAGGGCCTCTTCGTTGGATTCCATGGCCACTTCCAGGGCCTGTCCCATATCCAGCCCCTCATACTTGTCATATTCCGTGATTTCCGGGAAGGGATTCCGGATATGGACCCGGCCCTTCTCGCTGTCCACAAACAGGAACTGGACCGCCTTGTCCCGGCGCCCGTCCTGGTGGAGCTGGGTCTGGGAATGCATATCCGTGGTGCCGATGGCCACCACCGGCGTCCGTCCGTAGAACACCGTGTTCCCGTCCCGGTCCTTCCGTTTCCCCAGGGATTCCGCCAACAGCTGCACATACCATTCTCCCAGCGCCTTCAGCCGCAGGCTGTAGGGCATGATCACTTCCATCACTGCCCCGTGGTTTTTGGCCCCCAGGTACTTCAGCACCGCATTCAGGAGAGCCGGGTTGGTGTCCAGGTCACTGCCCTGGCAGGCCTGGTCCATCTCCCGGGCACCCCGCAGCAGTTCCTCCAGGTCCATGCCCAGCACGGCCCCCACCACAAGGCCCGGTGTGGACAGGACGCTGAACCGTCCCCCCACCCCGTTGGGCACGTCGAACATGGGCCAGCCGTACTTCCGGGCCAGCCGGTTCAGGGGCCCCTTTTCCATCCGCTTGTCCGTAACCACGGCACAGCTCACCTGGAACAGGCTTTCCTCACCTGTCAGGAAGCTGTAATAATGAAGGAAAGCAGCGGTGGGTTCCAAAGTGGTGCCGGATTTGGAAATGGGCACCAGCAGCACCCGCAACGGACGGTCCAGGTCCTTCCGGCATTTGTCCGCCAGTTTCACCAGCCCGTCCCGGATGTTGTCCGCATCTTCCGGATCCACATTGTTGCCCCCGAAGAACACCGCAGGCATAGGGTCCAGATGACGGTGCCAATAGCTGCTGGCACAGCAGTCCGCCAGCACCTTGCCCCCCAGATAGGAGCCGCCCACGCCGCAGAATACCACCGCATCCTGCTTTTCCCGGACCTGTTCCCCGAATTCCTTCAGTTCCTGGAGCAGTTCCGGGGTGTTGGGAGAATCCGGGCCCGGGTAAGGCAGCCGGGGAAACAGTACCGGTTCCGGAGTCCCATCCTTGGAAAGATGGTTTTTGGCCCGTCCTTCCTTCCGGATCTTTTCCACCCCTTCCGCCGCCTGCCGGATCCGGGGGGCCAGCGCCTCCACCTCCGCCGGCTGGATCCGGCCTTCGCCCAGCATGTTGGTCACATCAAAAGAAAATCCCGATGGTAAAACAATTGTCTGCTGCATGGGTATCAACTGCTCCTTCATCTGTAAAGTTATGACAGTTTATGTAAAATATCATACCATCTTTGCAAAAGAAGTGCAACAAAAAATGTACAGCAAGTGATTATTTTTTAACGATTCCGAATATTCCGTTTGTTTAAATGAACCGGGTTTATTCCGTAGCAGACAAATGACAAGACAATAGAAAAATCGTTCATCGTGAGTCGTTTTGGTATCACAGATCCAACGAGAAATCACAGAAACGGGTTTCTCGTAGACACCGTTCCTGTGACCGTTGTATCCAACATCCGACCCCACCCACATATATCCGCCCTTTGCAAGGGCGGAGGACCATTGCGCTTGCGCAATGGTGGTGGGTTAGCAGCCCCCGGCTGCGTTCTCCTTCAAGAGCATCTGCCTCCGGCAGATGCTCTCCGACCGCATAAGACGTGAGATGCCCCCTCGGTATACTGTACCCATAAGTGTGGACACTTTTTAAGAGTAGCACCTGCCCACAAAATTGGACAGGCTACAATTTGAATCCTTTAAAATTGGCGTGCTCATTTTTGGACCCAAC